>JBJELB010000001.1:0-4246 GCA_051878935.1 Lachnospiraceae bacterium
AGCGCAATTATGGTTCTGATTACGGGGAGCTGTATAAGCCGGATAGCATGAGCTTTGGCGGTGGTCGAGGCAACGGCAAAGACTTCAATATGGAGGATTTTATGAACACCGTTGACACGTCCGGTGAGTCCAGTGAATCTTCCGGTGGCATTACCATGCCCGATATGGGTGGTTATGATTCTTCTGCTATGTTCGGAGGTGAAATGCCAGATAAAGGCAATTTCGATCCCTCGCAAATGCAGGGGGATATGCCGCAGAAGCCCGATATGCCCCAGGGTAATTCTGAAAATAGTGATACATCTTCCTTTGGCGGCGGCAGAGGTGATTTCAATTTGTCGATTGATGAAGAAACTCTTCGAGCAGCCTTTGAAGAACTGAACCTTGATATGGCTTTGCTGGATGGTATTGATTTTGAGAATATCACTATGGAAAGTATTCAGTCTGTTCTGTCTTCTCTGGATGAAGAAACGATGCAGAAGCTGATGCATGAGGTAATGAACAGCGGTTCTCTTGAAATGCCCGACATGGGTGGGATGGGCGGTTTTGGCGGCATGGGTTCCGCTGATGCCAAACTGCAGTATATTGATGACAATGCCTCAAGCTACTCTAGTATCTGGAACAGCGCCAAGACAGACATTACCACAACTGATCAGACACGGCTCATCGAATCTCTGAAAAAGCTTTCAAATGGCGAACAGATAGAATCTGTTGTAGATATTGAACAGGTTATCCGCTATTTCGTAGTACACAACTATGTATGTAACGGAGACAGCTACACCGGCTCCATGATTCACAATTATTATTTATATGAAGAAAACGGACAGATGGCGATGATACCGTGGGACTATAATCTGGCATTTGGGACTTTCCAAGGAGGAAATGCACAGAGCACAGTCAATACACCGATAGATGCTCCTGTGTCCGGCAGCTCCAGCGAGGATCGACCCATGTGGAACTGGATTCTGTCTGACGAAACTTACATAGAACTGTATCATCAGAATTTTACAGATTTCATGAATACAGTTGACATTGGCGGCATCATCGACAACGCATATAATCTGATCAAATCCTATGTTGAAAAAGATCCCACGGCGTTCTACACTTACGAAGAGTTTGAAAACGGTGTTGAAACTATGCGTCAGTTCTGCACCCTGCGTTCTGAAAGCATTTCCATGCAGCTTACAAACGGAGAAACCACAAGTAGCATGAACTATGTGGATGCGTCAGGACTCACTCTTTCCGATATGGGTTCCATGAGCATGGGTGGTGGCTTCAGAGGCGGTGATATGCAGGGTATGAATGGGAATAAAGGAAGCTTCGGGGGTCTTGGGCCATCAGATAACACCGATGCGACTAAATCTGATGCGAGTGAAAATTCTTCTTCCGGATTGAATACGCAAAGAACGTTAGCAACAACTTCCGAGGGGATGCCACAGAACGGAGAAATGCCGGAAGGTTTCCCTGGTCAATCGACTGGAAGAACAGAAACTATACCATCGGTAGATTCTGGAACTTCTGATAATACAGGTTCCTCCGGAAACGGTAATCGCCCATCTGGTAGTAATATGCAGATGCCCGGCGGCAATTTCGATATGAACGGCATGGGCAATGCAACTTCAAACAGCACCAACTGGATATGGATTGCCGTATCCGTACTGATTCTTGGTGCAGGATTGATCATTGCGAAGTTATATAAGCATTAGCGAGCAATTACAAACCGCTGCAATTTTTATCCACGTGCAGGATAGAAGTTGCAGCGGTTTTGTATTTGATGATTCCAGTTAGACAAACATCTATTATATGTCTGGTTTTTAGATATTAGTTTCTGTTTTGTCTATTGTCTGATAGGTATAACCGGATTAAATTAATGCTACAAACAAAAGTACTTTTAAGGGAGGTGTACTTTTTGAAACAACTGAAAACAGCAAAAATCGGGTATATCCTGATTTCTATCACATTTTATATTACCGGATTGTGCTGTATCTTTCGCCCGGGTATGATGACTGGAAATGCAGAAATTGTGGCAGGGATTATTTTGATTGCTTACGGTATCATAAAAATTATTGGTTATTTTTCAAAAGATCTCTATTGCCTTGCTTTTCAGTATGATTTTGCCTGTGGGATTTTTCTAATGGCGTTGGGTGTAATTGCTCTCTGCATCATGGGAAAATATAATGGTTCCAATTTGCTGGCTGCTTTAGGAATTTTAATCCTGCTGGACAGTCTTCTTTCTATTCAGACATCACTGGATGCACGGAGGTTTGGCCTGGCAACGTGGAGATGGATACTATTTTTATCTGTATTATCAGGAACCTTAGGTGCGGTACTCTTAATCCGGAATACTCTGTTTGTTGCGGGATGTGCTTTGCTGGCGGAAGGAGGCATGAGGCATTATATTGTACATTGCACTGTAGAGATTTCCGGGACAGGTTCATAGATATAAATTGAAAATAGTATAAATGATAAATAGAAACATAGGAGGAATGTACGATGAATGCAACAAATACTTTAAAGAAACTTGGAATTGAGCAGACCTTTAATTACATTTACAAAGATCCGGATAAAAATATGCCAAAGATTATGGACTGGGCAGATAAATTTGCGGATGGAGAGTTCACGTCTCAGAGAAGAGCAATTCGAGAGGCAATCACAGATCCTGACCATCCTTATTATAATTATATCCGTCGTCTTTTTAAAGAAGTAGACCCGAATGTGACAAAGACCCTTGCAGTAAACCTTTTTATTAATGCCAGTCTGGTCGGATGGAAAAAAGAAGAAGAACTGAGGAAAAAATATAACTGTAATATTCCCTGGGCAATCCTTCTGGATCCTACATCTGCATGCAACCTGCATTGTACCGGCTGTTGGGCAGCTGAGTATGGGCATAAATTAAACCTCACGTATGATGAAATTGATGATATTGTCCGGCAGGGGAAAGAACTTGGTGTGTATATGTATATATACACCGGTGGGGAACCATTGGTCAGAAAAAAAGATTTGATTCGTCTCTGTGAAAAACATTCGGATTGTGTTTTCCTTTGCTTTACCAATTCTACGTTGATTGATGAAGAATTTGCAGATGAGATGCTTAGGGTGGGAAACTTTGTGCCTGCAATCTCATTGGAAGGATTTGAGGAAGCAACAGATGGACGACGTGGGCAGGGTGTGTATCAGAAAGTTAGAAAAGCCATGGAACTCTTAAGAAGAAAAAAACTGGTTTATGGGATTTCCTGTTGCTACACAAGTGCGAACTATGATTCGATTACGTCTGAGGAGTTTTACGATACTCTGATTGAGATGGGAGCTTACTTTGTATGGTACTTTCATTATATGCCGGTAGGGAATGATGCGGTTCCGGAACTGATGCCGACACCGGATCAGCGTACAGGAGTTTACGAAAAAATCCGTCGATATCGTGCTACGAAACCTTTATTCGCACTTGATTTCCAGAATGATGCTGAATACGTCGGAGGATGTATTGCAGGTGGTCATCGTTATTTACATATTAACGCAAATGGAGATATTGACCCTTGCGTATTTATTCATTATTCAGATTCCAATATCCGGGAGAAAACGCTTCTGGAAGCACTTCGTTCACCTATGATGATGGCTTATCACGATAACCAGCCATTTAATCATAATATGCTTCGTCCCTGCCCGATGCTGGAAAATCCGGAGAAACTCCGTGTTATGGTAGAAAAGGCTGGTGCCCATTCTACCGACTTGCAGTCCCCGGAGACAGCAGAACATCTTTGTGCGAAATGTGACCAATATGCAAAGAACTGGCAGCCGGTGGCGGATGAACTGTGGAAAGAAAACAGGAAGAAAAAAGGGCTCCCGGAATAGGAGGAGAAGGTTATATAAGTAGACAGCAACATATGGTCATTTTGGAAGAGATGATCTGGAACTTCCATGGGAAAAAGTGGACAAAGCAGAAATATTGAAGAAGTATCTTCAGTAAAAAGAATACTGTGAAACGGGAGGTAATATACAAATTTGTAGTTCCTTCCGTTTCCAATCGGAAGATTTGACAATGACATGGGAAATGCTGTTTCAGAAGGACTGTCTGCAGACGAAACAAGAAACCTGCTGGAAGAAAATGCATAATATGCCATACAGGTCAAAAGGCTTTTGTATGGGTATCAGTGTTTGCCTGCCTGATCAGAATATTTGAGGAAAGCTCTTTCTCCGGCACCTGAAAAGAGATCACAAAGCTTTTCAAGAAAATTAACAAGATCATAGGAAG
>JBJELB010000002.1:0-4113 GCA_051878935.1 Lachnospiraceae bacterium
TGCTGATGAATCATTATGTGATGCTGCAGAGGAATCTGATCTATACCGGTATTACACGGGCCAAGAAGATTCTGGTGATGGTCGGCACGAGGAAGGCTCTTTCTTATGCAGTGAGAAATGTGACGGTCACCAAGAGAAATACCCTTCTGAAGGAGCGACTGGCCGATAAGATCCAGGAAGGAAAACCTGCCAAGGTTTACTATCTGAACTTTGGTAATCAGGCTGCCGGTGTGCAGATGGTAGCAGAGGAGAAAGCTCCTTATGGGAAGAAGTAAACATAAAGGATATATGAGGTGATATACCATGGCTTCATTTGATCAGAAGCTCCGTACCCTACACCTGATGGAAATCCTTACAGACAAATGCAAAAAGAATCAATACAACCAACTATGCAGACAATCTTCTGATGAGGGAGTTTGAATGCTATGATCCGATAATGGTGTTGCTGACAGATATAACGTATATTCCTTACAATGGGACATTTGCTTATCTATCAGTTATTCCAGATGCGTTCACAAAGCAGGTTTTGTCTTATGTTTTGAGCGAATCATTAGAAGTTGATTTTGTAAAAGAGACGGTAGAAATCCTTGTAAGAGATCATGGAGTTGATTTACACAAGGAGACCATAATTCATAGTGATTACGGCGTACACTACACTAGCATTGCATTTATTAAAATCATAAAAGATAGTGAAATCAGACAGTCAATGTCCCGAAGAGGGAACTGCTGGGATAATGCTTCACAGGAAAGCTTCTTTGGACATATGAAAGATCATTTGATGGAGCGAATTGAGGATGCAAAGAATATCAGCAGATAAAGGATGCTGTTGACGATTACATGGATTATTACAACAATGAGCGTTATGTATGGGATTTGGCATACCTTTCACCAAATGAGTATTACAAGTTTGTGATGACAGGCAAGTACCCGTTTGATATATCAAATCCACCCAGGCCACCTTGATAATTTAGGAAATATATAGTAGAAAGCAGGTTTTTTATGAATTCAGAACAAGAATATTATATCAGTTTAATTGACAGACTCCGTCAATTGCCGGTAGAAACCGAGTGGTTGGAATATAAAATGAATAATTATGAACCAGAATTGATTGGTGAGTATATGTCTGCGTTAAGCAATTCGGCTACTATTTGTAATAAAGAAAAGGCTTATATTTTGTGGGGAATTAATGATAAAACTCACGATATTGAAGGAACGTCTTTTTCGCCGAAAAAAGTAAAAAAAGGCAATGAAGAGATCGAGAATTGGCTGGCGGGTGGATTAAAACCAAGGGTGGATTTTAGATTTTTAGAAGTGAATACGGATAAAGGAAAAGTTGTTGTTATGGAGATACCGGCAGCAGTGAATACTCCTACCAGCTTTAAGGGAACTGAATTTATCCGTGTTGGTTCATATAAGAAAAAGCTTAAAGAATATCCGGAGAAAGAACGAAAACTTTGGCTGTCCTTCGAACAGAAACCATTTGAATTGAGAGTGGCGATGGAGAATGTTACGGCATCTAAAGTAACGGAACTCTTAGACTGTGCAGCATATTATACACTTATGAAATTACCTTTGCCGAGTAATCGTGATGCCATTATTCACAACATGATCGATGAAGAATTTATTCGCGAGATGGATAACGGGAATTATGCAATTACTAATATGGGAGCATTACTTCTGGCAAAGGATTTAACTGCCTTTGCACATTTAAAAAGAAAGGCGGTTCGTGTAATTAAATACAAGGGCAATGGTAAAACTAATGCTATAAGAGAGCAGGTTTTTACAAAAGGATATGCCATACAATTTGACGATATTACAGACTATATTATGACGCTGATTCCACAAGAGGAAGAAATCGATGGTGGAAGACGATTGGAGCATATCATGTTTCCGCGCAAAGCAATCAGAGAAATGCTTGGAAATATGATCATTCATCAGGATTTAACTGCTCATGGAAGTGGTCCTGTTATGGAGATTTTTGACACGAAAGTGGAAGCATCGAATCCGGGAAGTCTTTTAGTGGAAGTTAATCGTATTATTGATACAGTACCGCACTCTCGCAATGAGGCTATGGCATCATTCCTTAGAATTGTTCGGATTTGTGAGGAACGAGGAAGCGGATTTGATCGTATGGAAGAAGGGATGCGCGATTTTACTATTCCCGCACCAAAGGTTGAAACTGGAGACGATTTTACCAGAACGAAACTATATTGGTATGATAATCTGAATGATTGGAAGAAAGAGGATAAAATCAGAACCTGTTATTTGTATACTTGTTATTGTTATGTGAATGAAATTGAGGTTTCAAATGCGGTATTAAGAGAGCGATTCGGTGTGGAAGAAAAGAATAAAGCAATTATATCCCGAATTATAAAAGCTGCTACTGATGCGGGATTTATCAAACTGTCAGATGAAAATGCGGCACCTAAATTAAGAAGATATATTCCATATTGGGCGTGAATTTTAGTTGATGGGTACTTGATGAGTTAACAACATTTTTATCAGTCTGTTTGTGGAACTCCTTTAATTTCGGGGCTTAGACGTGTTTTTATGAGAGAAAATTTAGTTGATGGGTAGTTGATGAAATGCTATTTGCGAAATGCATTGTGAGATAAAAAATGAGAGACTGGATGGAAACGTAGTGGAGATGATGTTTTCATTTTCATTACTTATCATAAGGTTGGAGCAGAGAGTGAAGCATTACAGTATGCAGAAGGTAAACCGGATTATGCTGATGCATTTACTGATAGCATGATCTTTCTATGGATTGTTTCTGGGCAAAGGTAAAGGCAGGAGATGCCATGCTTTATGATCGGAATATCAATGAAGGTGACAAGGTCTACTTTGACGAAGAGAAAAACTTAGAAAAAATACAAGAGAGGACTGATTGAGATGGCTTCCTTTGATCAGAAGCTTCGTACTTTACGCCTGATGGAAATCCTTCTGGAACGTACCGATGATACGCACATGCTGAACGCATCGGAATTATGCACGATTCTGGATCAGGAATATGGCATCAGTACGGATCGAAGAACTATATATACAGAGATGGAGATCCTTGATAAATTCGGACTGGATATCCAGCAGAAGAAAGGAAAGAATCCTGGCTATTATATTGGTGCCAGAGATTTTGAATTGCCGGAGTTAAAGCTCCTGGTGGATGCTGTGCAGTCCTCTAAGTTTATCACGGAGAAGAAATCCAAGGAACTGATAACGAAATTAGAGAAGCTCTGCTGCAGGACGGATGCTGCAATGCTTTCCAAATATGTTTTCATCGTAAACCGTCCGAAGACAGAGAATGAAACTGTTTATTACAATGTGGACTACATTCATACTGCAATCTACGAGAATAAGGAAATTAAGTTCCATTATGCAGAGTGGACTGTTAAGAAAGAACTGAAACTGAAGAAAGACGGTGCATTCTATGTTGTCAGCCCGTGGGCACTGACCTGGGATGATGAGAATTATTATCTGGTAGCTTATGATGCAGCGGCTGGAATTATCAAGCATTATCGTGTAGATAAGATGCAGAATACAGAGATTCTGGAAACAGATCGTAAGGGTGAAGAGTCTTTCAAAAACTTTGATCTGGCTGCATTCGCTAAGAAGACCTTTGGAATGTACGGCGGTGTAGATGCGGAAGTCACGCTGGAATGCAAGAATGAACTGGCCGGTGTTATCATCGATCGCTTTGGACATGATGTATGGTTGATCCCGCAGGGAGAAGATCATTTCAAAACCAGAGTACTGGTATCGGTAAGTCCGCAGTTCTTTGGATGGGTAACCGGTATTGGATCAGGGATGAAGATTACCGGTCCTGAGAATGTGAAACAGCAGTATCAAGAGTATTTGCTGGACGTGCTTCAGAACTATTAGATAGTATAGCTGTCGGAGTTTCGCACATTGCTTTATGCTCCATTGGATAATCCAACTTTAGGGTGATTTCTCCAAGTGTATGGGGGTACGTCGTTGGGGTTTGGATAAAAATGCATAATTAAACAGTTACAGGGCATGGTGGATTCACCATGCCCTGTGTGGTGATGCAATGAAATGTTTACTTATCTTATGTTAAACGCAAATAAGGGTATAATAAGCGATAAGTCCCACAGACTG
>JBJELB010000003.1:0-21159 GCA_051878935.1 Lachnospiraceae bacterium
CCGGGGTGTCAGCGAAAAAACAGATACGCACCGCAGTCAGCGGCAGCCCACCGGGCAACGACATATTTTTTATAACAAAAGAGGCTGAGCCTTAGACTCAACCTCTTTGTTGTTTACAGGGGCAGTAGGACTTGAACCCACGACCTGCGGTTTTGGAGACCGATATTCTACCAACTGAACTATACCCCTAAGACACTAGGTCATTATATACGAATGACCTAGTTTTGTCAATCATTTTTTTACTTAATCTTTAAGGTCAGAAGTGCATCAACTGCTGTAATCTTTTTGTCGTTATTCATATCAGCACGCTCTAACAACTCGTCAGTAACCTCCTGCTGACCGGAAGCACACTGCAAAAGATACAGAACGTCATCCGCATCGACATCTCCATCATTGTCAGCGTCACCTTTTACTACAGGATCTACCGTTTCTTCCGATTTCGTAGTGGTTATTGTGAACTGGTCAAAATAGCAGTTGGATGAAACTCCATCCGGAATATATTCTACAATCACACCGGAGCCAGCCTGTGGCTGTTGGAATGTAAACTCAGAGCAAACCGGATCCTGTGCTGCCTGCTCAGCAAATGTATCGAATAATGCTCCAGTCTTATTCAACGTATAGTAGAAGTATCCCCACTGGTTCGTTTTGTTGACTTTTGCTGATGCGAATGGAGTTTTTCCACTCACGTCAGAAGCAGAAACCGATGTCAGATTTTGATCAACTGCGTAATAATTGATAGTCGGAACAACCGAAGTCTGGCTGCTCGTTCCACTTTCAAAGCCATAGCTTGCCTTGATCGATTCAATATTTTTACAATTCACATCCGGTAAGAAGAAATATACCGGTGTTGTACTCTTATATTCAACCTGTGAACCACTCACGGTATAATTGTATGTTTTCACCGTGCCTCCATCACTGCGAACAGTGATATCTTTTGCAACATACTGTGTTGTTTTTGTGGTATTCTCTACATCCTCCGTTCCCGTACTTAGTACATACAACTCAATCTCTGCAACATTCGAATAAGATGAG
This sequence comes from Lachnospiraceae bacterium, assembly GCA_051878935.1. GTDB lineage: Bacteria > Bacillota > Clostridia > Lachnospirales > Lachnospiraceae > CANQDT01. The sequence goes on from JBJELB010000003.1 coordinate 1,033, forward strand.
GTACCACTGTACAATCGGAAATAACGATAGGCGTTTGCTTCTAATAATTGTTTCACCGTGCTGTCTTCTAACTCCGAAACATAAACGGTATTCCAGTTACCGTTGCTTAATATATCCTTAACAGTATAAATCGTTGTCCAGGCAGCTCCGTCATTCGATACCTGGAATTGATTGCCGTCCATGCGGCTCTCGTTGCCGGAACGCCCCTGGAAACGGAATGCAGCAATTTTCTTGCTTTCATTTAACTCATAGCCGCAATATCCACCATTTTGTCCATCATATGCTGTACTCGGATCTCCATCGAAAGCATTTTCTACTGTTCCCGGTTCCCAGTTTCCTTCTTCTCGACCAAAGATAGCGGCATTCTCCGTTGTCACCTGCTCATAGTCCTCCAGACCGCTTTCAATGGTAATCGTAATACTGTTTGATACAACGTCCCCGATTGAAGACTTCGCACATACTGACACAGTTCCCTTCTTCTTTGCCACCAATATGCCGGATGAGCTGATTGTTGCTTCACCGGTCTCATTGGTTACTATCCATTCAATACCACTGCTGATTCCCTTTTCCGGTTCCGTTGTAGCTTCGAATGATACGGAGTCTGAATTTCGTATCCATGTTCTGTTGGCAGAGATAGTAAGTTTATCAATAGTAATCTGCTCTGTAATATCCGGTGTTTGTATCAAAGTATACAGTCCGATTTCTTTACCGTCCAATGTAGTCAGGTTTCCATCATTGAGGCACCATATCTGCTGATCTGTTCCCTCATAATTGAACTGAGTTAATGTTTCTCCATCATAAGTTAATGCCTTACCGGTATAAGTATTAATAATCTTATAACCATTGCTTGTGACAGGTGAGAGATTCCAAAGCTGTTTCCGGTGATTGAAGGCATCGGCTGTCCGGATTGCAGTTCCATCTTCTCCTGCTGAAATATAAATGTATCGTCCGGTACCCTTGTTCTGGTATGCATAAACGCCATTCATTTCCATCCGTTTCCACCGTTGGTTCTCATTTTCATTATTCAGAGTATTATATACTACAACACCATCATAATCCTCCAGCACTTTATCAGTATCTGCCTTCCAGGAGGATACACCATTCTGTTTCATCGTCGTCCAGATATAGTAATCATCCCCGGACTGCTCCAGACGGAATTGACGGTTTTTACTTGTAACACCTCCACTCCAGGAACACAATGCGGAGTAGTCTGTTCCGTCTTTTATACTTCCTATATCTATATATTGTTTCTCATATGCTACGTTCTGGAATCCTAACAGGGTATCACTGGCTGCTACTTCATTCCAAAGCATATTATCCGACAATTCGACTGGTTCTTCCGTCACCTGTCCACCATTGATAATATCTACAACACCCAGATACTGATCATTCTCACTCTTGATAGAGAAGGTACCACCCTGAATGTCCGAAATTTCATATCTTACCTGAATCTCACCGTCCGTTGGTATCTCATAATAGGAATCACCGGTTGCATCTCTCTTTAGCTGGGACGTAACATCCACATCATTCACATATATTTTGTCATATGCTTTATTCAATTTCAGATGCGTACCTGCCGGAGTTGTAATCTGCGCTGCTACCTGATTCTCATCCCATGTCATAGTATCCACGGTACCTCGGGTTCTGGTCACAACACCGGAAACCGTTCCGCCATTTTCCCACTCAGACGGCATAGCCGGCATTAACTCAATCACGCCATCTGCAGAATATACTAATGACTCCAGCATAATTGCCGGTAAAGTAATACAGGTATCCGTACAATATGCCTGCAAACCTGCTGCTTTACTGCTTGTTCCTCCCTTATTCAGATTGTGGGACGTCATCATAGAATTATAGAAAACTTTACTGGATAAGGTTCCGTTTAATATCCGTGATACTCCCTCTGAATTTTTCACACGAGCCTGCACTAAACCTTTATGCATCCAGCTATGTCCTGCCACACCATCATTCCCTGCTTTTTCACGCATGGCAATGGCAGCTATGGAACCTTCCAATAATCCGGAGTCAGTCTCCACTTCATATCCAGGCCATGCACCATACAACTGGCTGATATGTCGATGTCCATGGTTCTCCGGATAAGATTTCACTAGCCATTCTTTTACTTCTCCCGTATCTTCATAAAGGTATTCCGGCAGTTTATCAAGATAATGATTCCATGTTGCTATTTTTTCCTGATCTGCTTCTTCCCCAAACACCTCACGTTCCATATTGATTGCCATATTCATACCATCCCGGGCTGCTGACACATCCATGGTTGCATTGATTGTAATGCTGTATTCTCCATCTTTTGGTGTGTTTTCAGGAGAATAGCTGGGAAGGATCAGATAAGTCTCACCTTCTGCCAAAGAAGTTTTATCCGGATCATACATGGCAACACCATCTGTACTCAGATAATACTGCGGCTGCATCAGATTGGTCCACAGATTCGCCTGTTTCTCTAATAAAGGACGCAACAAATCAGACTCCAGTTCAAAATATCCCTGTGTTAGTATTTCCTGAACTCTTTCATCGGATAATTCCAGAATTTCCTGTAAATCCTGTTTGGATTTATAAGTATCTCCTGTTCCTACCGGTACATAATTTCCACTTGCTCTTAATGTCTGACAAGCTTCCAGTTTCATGCGGATATCATCCACCAATGGAATGTTCTGGTTTCCATAGCACTGCCAGTATTCATAGACAGGAAGAAGCAGCCAGCTGATTCCTGCATTCCATACATGTCCCGGAAAGCTGCTTCCAAAATGAACGATAGGCGCTGAATCACCGTCCGTTCTGGTCGGTGCCAGCATGGCATTTTCATATCCATAAACCTTATACGCATTCTCCACCAGGTCGTCTGCAATACGCAATTCCATATTTAACAAACCTTCCACCGATTCCTTCATATTTCCTATATTGGAACCCGCTACCTGAAGATTAATATTGGCATCCGTGGTATAATCTCCACTCCACTCAACATGCCATGCACCGGTCCACATACCACCCAGACGTGGCACCTGATAACCCGAGCAGCATACATTTGCATAACGTCCGTTGTTGTAAGCACGTTCTGCCAATGCAAGATTCATAGAATTCGGGTTTTCTTTTTGTTTTGCCAGCAAATCTTCCGTAAACATTGCACGATCTTCAGGATCTGCACCCAAATCCAGTTTTGTCCGGTTAAATATCTCACTATGTAATGCTGCATGACTTTCCAATGCCTTATCATATGAGAATTCTCCACTGACAACATTTTTATCATAAGCACTCTGCGTATCATTCAACAGCTTTGAAACCATATCATACTGCAATGCTTCGTCATCTGTTTTCTCTTCGAACTCTGCAAGAGTTCCCATTTCATAGGTTCGGGAAGATTTTGTTACCAGTAATAACGTATCTGCCTTCGAGATTTGAACAACCGGTTTCTTGTCTTCTCCAACATTTATGATTGTTTCATTTGCGATTTTGGAGTTACTCTCACGATCTTCAGCGTGAAGATCAACCGCCTCTGCTGTACCAAATCGGTAGCTCTTGGCAGCATCCTCTCCGGTAACATAGATTCTGGTCACTCCGGCAAAGCCTCCGTTCACCAGGTCACTGTTCTCATAATTCGGATAATGTGCCACCTGGGCCAGATAATCACCATTCGCAGCTGCAATTTTACGATATCGAATTTCTCCGACACTGCCGTCCACATCTCCTTCATTTGCCATATCTGCAATGTCATCAATTGAAATATCCATATTGATTTTCGCATCCTGGTCAACCGGACGAAGATAGGTATAGGTTACATTATCAGAACGGGAACTGAATGACGTGCGAATCCACTTCTTTCCGTTTGCATCTGTCCATTCGGCGCCAATTTCTGCCGTTTCATAATTGGTAAACCGACGATAATCATCGGCTGTTTCATTATCCGTAACTGTCATACGAAGCTGATGACCCGGATGAAAGCTATAACTCCATTCCAAATGCCACCCACCGGCATCATCGCCAAACATTTCTTTCTTGGACTTTGTAGCCTGATTCAATAAAGTACTGTTCGCAGTATATCTCTTATTCTGGATCAGCTGCTGTTTTGCATCCTCCATAGCTTCCTTCAGACTTGGAGATGTATGATACTCATTACTTGGAAAGCTATACTTCATATGTTGATAAATCAACACATCATCCAAAGGATTCTCACTTTCAATCAATCCATTTTCTCCATTACCTGTCACTAACCCCTGTCTCCACGGTTGTTCTTCTGATGGCGGTGCATAAACAGGATCTGCATAGGTTCTGCTGTAAACGATCGACTGGGTTACCGCTTCTTCTGCATAAACTACACTTTCTTCGTTTTTTACCACTGTCATGGCGGGTATGGTACCTGTTATAACACTCAATGTCAAAGCTACAGCCATACATTTCCTCCATATTCTTTTTCTCATTCTATTTTCCCCCATTTTCATAAGATTCTGATACCAGGATCAAACAGTCACAATGCTGTTTATTGATCTCTCCTGACCCAACTTTATTCTTTCATTATAAAAAAAGACAGCGTATCAATCCAGTGATTTTACGCCATCTTTTTATAAATTATGTCGTATTTCAAAAGTCAGAAATAATTCAATGCATCCAGAACCGTTGACACTCCGAATAGTTTCATTTTCGGCTCATATTGCAAGGCATCTACATTGGACTGTGGCATGATACAGGAAGTAAAGCCCATCTTTTCCGCTTCACGAATGCGTTGTTCTGCCATGGACACCCCCCGCACTTCTCCGGTTAAACCAACCTCACCAAAAATAACGGTCTGTGGATTCACCGGACGATTACGGAAACTGGAAGCTATGGCAAGCACAATCCCCAAATCAATTGCAGGTTCACCCAGCCGCATACCACCTGCCAGATTCACATAGGCATCATAGCCTCCCAGCTGCATGCCCATACGTTTCTCCAAAACTGCCATTAACAGATTTACCCGATTGAAATCAATTCCAACCGCTGTTCTCCTTGGCATATTAAAATTTGTCTGTGTCACCAATGCCTGAATCTCAATCAGAACAGGGCGGGTGCCTTCGATAGAACATACTATCACCGAACCCGGTACTTCCAATGGTCTGCCATTTAACATAATCTGAGAAGGATTTGCCACTTCCGTCAGACCATTTTCTCTCATCTCAAACACACCAATCTCATTCGTGGAACCAAATCTGTTTTTGATACCACGCAGGATGCGGAAGGATGCCTGGTTCTCTCCTACAAAATATAACACGGTATCTACCATGTGTTCCAAGGTACGTGGTCCCGCAACAACCCCTTCCTTTGTTACATGTCCAACAATAAAAACGGCGACATTATATTGCTTTGCCATCCGCAATAACACAGAGGTTACTTCCCGGACCTGCGAGACACTCCCCGGTGCAGAGCTGATCTGAGGAGAACACATGGTCTGAATGGAATCAACAACAACAACCTCCGGCTTTGTTTTTAAGATTGCCTCCTGCATAACCTCTACATCGGTCTCACATAACAACAACAGTTCCTGTTCAAATGTCCCCAGACGATTCGCTCTCATCTTAATCTGCTGCAGCGATTCTTCTCCTGATATATATAAGACCTTATGTCCGGAGTTCACAAGATTCTGACACATCTGTAATAACAAAGTAGATTTTCCGATTCCCGGATCCCCTCCCACCAGAGATAAGGAGCCTTCTACAATACCACCACCAAGCACTCTGTCCAACTCTCGGATATTTGTCGAAAATCTTGCCTCATTTTTCTCTGAAACCTGAGAAAGTGCCGTAGGAGCCTGATACTCCCTCGGCACTTTACCATGAACAGAAGATACGGCAACCGGTTCCTCTACAAACGTATTCCATTGTTTACAGCCCGGGCACTGACCCATCCACTTTGCTGATTCATACCCGCATTCCTGACAGAAAAAAACCTGTTTCCCTTTTGCCATAGTTCCTCCTGCTTACACCAGTTTTTCAACCCTAACCGATACCGGTTTTTCACTGTTACACTCTACACTGATAGGAAGCTTTCCACCAAGATTGGTTTTAATCTTTCCTAAATGGACACCATCAACCATAACCTTGTACTCCTGTTCTGCCTCAAGTCCCAACGTAATCTGTGCATCTTCCGCAGCCTCGACTTCAAAGGTAATTTCATTTCCTGCTACGGAAAAATGATGTACACTTGTTCCGGGCACCGATTCATATACAAAGGTACCGTTTTTCTCAAGCTTTGTAATCTCATTATATGTTTTAATTTTGTAGAAATCACCCTGGAATTCTACGTCGCTTTTCTTTGTCTTTTCAGCTAATTCATAGTTTCCGAAACTTAATGTAGCATCCTCTTCCACTCTGATTAGTTCCTTTACTACCATTCTCTTTTCCTCCTACTGAATCATCAGTTCGTTATTTTTATCATTCCCTTTTCTAATACCACTTTCGCGTTACCGCTTTCTTTGATTGTTCCATCCAGAACTGCATCTGCAAGTCTATCCTCGACTTCCGTCAGAATCGCACGGCGAAGTGGTCTGGCACCATACTTTTCATCATATCCCTTTTCCATGATAAACGTTTTGGCCTGTGTAGAAATCTGGAGTTCTATTCCCATCTGTTGTTTCATTCTATCCTTTAATTGTGTTAATAATATGTCCAGAATTCGTTTCAAATCCTCTTTTTTGAGCATATGGAATACCTGTATTTCATCAATACGATTGATAAATTCAGGCTTAAACAAACGTTTGACCTCTTCCATTACGGAAGCTTTCATCCGTTCATAGTTTCTATCTTCCTCCGCGGCTGAAGAAAAACCAAGCAGCTTTGGCGCCATAATGCTCTGTGCACCGACATTTGATGTCATAATCACAATCGTATTCTTAAAACTCACTTTTCTGCCCTGGGAATCGGTAATATGTCCATCATCCAACACCTGAAGCAGAATATTAAACACATCCTCATGGGCTTTTTCAATCTCATCAAACAGGATAACAGAATAAGGATTACGCCGCACTTTTTCACTCAACTGCCCACCTTCTTCATGTCCGACATATCCCGGTGGTGAGCCAATCATCTTAGAAACCGAGTGCTTCTCCATATATTCCGACATATCCACTCGAATCATCGCATTCTGAGTACCAAACATCGCCTCTGCCAATGCCTTGGATAATTCTGTTTTTCCTACACCGGTTGGTCCAAGAAAGAGAAAAGAACCAATCGGTCTGTTCGGATCCTTTAATCCAACGCGACCACGACGCACTGCTTTTGCAACTGCTGCAACCGCTTCCTCTTGTCCCACAACTCTTTTATGTAGAATCGATTCCAGCTTTCTTAAGCGTGCTGTCTCATCACGGCTGATTTTTTCCAGAGGAATCTTTGTCCAGGTAGATACCACCTTGGCAATATCTTTCTCTTTCATTTTTACTCTGCCCTTAGGGTTCTGCATCTTAATACTGGCACCTGCTTCATCCATTAAATCAATAGCCTTATCCGGTAAAAAGCGGTCATTAATATATCGTTCTGCCATTTGTGCTGCTGCACAAATGGCATCATCACGAATCACAACATTGTGATATTCTTCATACTTAGGTTTGAGACCATTCAAAATCTCTATCGTTTCATCAACCGTTGGTTCCTCTACTACGATTGGCTGGAAGCGTCGTTCCAGTGCAGAGTCCTTTTCAATATACTTGCGGTATTCCTCCCGCGTTGTTGCTCCAATCAACTGAATCTCGCCACGCGACAGAGACGGCTTTAAAATATTGGATGCATCCATCGCCCCTTCTGCACCACCGGCTCCAATGATGGTATGTATCTCATCAATGAATAACAGTGCATCCGGATCCGATTTTGCTTCATCAATTAATCCTTTAATACGCTCTTCAAACTCACCGCGATACTTTGAGCCTGCAACCATCCTTGTCAGATCAACAGAGTAGATATGTTTGGTCTTTAATTGATCCGGCACATTTCCGGCTACAATCATCTGGGCAATTCCTTCTACAATGGCCGTTTTTCCGACGCCCGGCTCTCCTACCAGACAGGGATTATTCTTCGTTCTGCGGCTCAATGTCTGTAAGACACGATGAACCTCTTCCACACGTCCAATCAGCGGATCCAGTTCCTGATTAAAGGCTTTTTCTGTCACATCAACACTATATGCTTCCAGCATGGAGGAACGCCTCCTCTGATGCTGGTTTCCGCCTTTTGCAGCCACATATTCCTGTTTGGCATAATTCGGTGATACTCCTGCAGCCATCATGGTTTCCACATAAATCTTCTGGACAGAAGCACCGATTGCCAGCATAATCCGGCTTGCAAATGTATTATCCTCCAGACAGAGCGCAATGAGTATGTGCTCGGTTCCGGCTTTATCCAGTCTCATTTTCTGGGCCTGCGCAATACTGCTTTCCAGAATTTTTAATGCACTCGGAGAATAGCCCGTCTCCACAACATTGCTGGTCGGAATCTCTTCCATCGAATCTAAAAGATAATCCACTACTGTTTTTTCTGTTACTTGATTATTTTCTAATACATGATAAGCAACACTTTCTTTCGTCTGTAGCAGTCCAATCAGAATATGCTCTGTTCCAACATAATCCTGTCCCAGTTTCTGCGCGGCTTTTTTTGCTTTTCTGAGAACCTCTTTACTTTTATCAGTAAAATTCTTCAACATGTCACTATCTCCCAAAAGTTCTATTGTTCAAACATATCATATACATTTGACACCAGCTTTTGCATCTCCTCTTTTCCTATTCCCTTACAGATGCCCTTTGCTATCGTCAGTTGCAATTCATCCACAATAGACTGAAGTTCTTCGTCTTTTCTCTCAATTTCAACAGCAACAACCGCACCATGTCGGCGGTCTAATTGAAGGTATCCCTCATCTCTCAAAATCGAATATGCTTTATTTACCGTGTGCATATTTACGCCGATTTCATCAGCCAGTCTTCGCACAGATGGCAAAGACTGACCGTTTTTCAGATTATTTCTGGCTATTTCCAAAACGATTTGATTGTATACCTGAAGATAAAGAGCTTCTTCACTGTTAAAATCCAATTCAAAAATCATAGACTTTCCTCAATCGCCTTTCCAATATCGTTTCTCATATACTTATTAGAAAATGATATCCATTCTGTTGCCTTATAAGCATTGGATCGTGCTTCTAACAAGTCTTTTCCTTTTGCTGTAATTCCCAATACGCGTCCACCGTTCGTCACGATTTGGTCGTCTTCGAATTTTGTACCCGCATGGAAACAGTAATAACCATCTTTTCCATCAAAGTTCTCAAATCCGGTAATCGGGATTCCTTTTTCATAATGCTCCGGGTATCCATCCGATGCCAAAACGACACAAACTGCCGCATTATCCTCAAATTCCAAGGTAATCTCATCCAGTCTTCCATCGATACAGGCTTCCATAACATCTATGATATCATTCTTCATTCGTGGTAATACAACCTGAGCTTCCGGATCTCCAAAACGTGCATTATATTCCAACACCTTTACTCCGTTTTGCGTCAGCATCAATCCGGTAAACAAAATACCGGTAAAAGGTCTGCCTTCCGCTGCCATCGCATCAATCGTTGGCTGATAGATATACTGATTACAGAACTCTTCCACCTCTTTTGTATAAAACGGACTCGGTGAAAATGTTCCCATACCACCGGTGTTGAGTCCCTGGTCACCATCCTTGGCACGCTTATGATCCTGTGCCGATGTCATGCAGCGTACCGTTTTTCCATCACAGAAAGCAAGGACGGATACTTCACGACCGGTCATAAACTCTTCAATCACAATTCGGTTACCGGCACTGCCAAACTGTTTATCCAGCATCAATGTCTTAACGCCGTCTTTCGCCTCTTCCTTCGTCTGACAAATGAGGACTCCTTTTCCAAGAGCCAGTCCGTCTGCCTTTAACACGATAGGAAAGGTTGCCGTCTCCAGATAAGCCAATGCTGCTTCCGGAGAATCAAAATTCTCATATGAAGCTGTCGGAATATGATATTTCTTCATCAAATCCTTCGAAAAAGCTTTTGATCCTTCGATAATAGCGGCATTCTTGCGTGGGCCAAACACCCGTAAACCTTCTGCCTCAAAAGCATCTACTACTCCGCCAACCAAAGGATCATCCATTCCAATAATGGTTAAATCAATGGATTGTTCCTTCGCAAATGCAACCAGTTTCTCAAACTCCATTGCCCCAATTGGAACACACTCTGCCAGAGCGGCAATACCGGCATTTCCGGGAGCACAATAGATTTTATCCACTTTCTTACTTTTCGCAACTGCTGTTGCAATGGCATGTTCTCTTCCGCCACTTCCAACTATTAAAACTTTCATTCTGGTCTCCTCACTACTTTGTTTCCTACCACAGTTATCTTATCATTTGCGATAGCATCAATCGCCATCGGCATAATCTTCCATTCCGCCTCTTCCATAACACGCTGCTGTAAGGACTTTGGTGTGTCATCTTCTCTGACCTCTACCGCCTTCTGATAGATAATCGGTCCGGTATCTGTTCCTTCATCCACAAAATGCACCGTTGCGCCTGTCAGCTTAACCCCTCGTTCCAGAACAGCCTCATGCACCTTTAAACCATAATAGCCGGTCCCACAGAAAGACGGGATCAGGGATGGATGAATGTTGATGATCCGGTTACGGAATGCCTTGATGATTTTTTCCGGAATGACCACCAGACAGCCTGCCAGAACAATCAAATCCACATCACGGCTGACGAGTTCCTGATAGAGTGCTTCATTAAACTCTGCTCTGTCCGTAAAATCCTTCGGAGAGATAGCAATGGCATCCAGGCCATGCTGTTTCGCTCTTTCCAGTGCATAGGCATTTTTATTATTACTGATGACTACGGAAATCTTCGTATTCGTAATATTACCCTGTTCAATTCCATCGATGATTGCCTGCAGATTGGTTCCGCCACCTGACACAAGAACTGCTATCTTTAGCATACGTCTACTCCTTTATCACCATCCACAACATTTCCAACTACAAATGCTTTCTCACCAACAGATGCCAGAGCTTCCAATGCTGTATCGACATTGTCAGGACTTACAGCGATCATCATACCGATACCCATGTTATAGGTATTGTACATCATCTTCTCTTCGATATCTCCTGTCTTTTGCAACAATCTGAAAATAGCAGGAACTTCATAACTGTCTTTCTTTACAACAGCACGTTTCCCTTCCGGAAGCATTCTTGGGATATTTTCGTAAAAACCGCCACCGGTGATATGACTGCAGGCCTTAATCGTTACTCCTGCTTCTTTTACACTGCGCAGCGCTTTCACATAAATCTTGGTTGGTGTCAATAATGCTTCACCTAACGTCGTGCCTAACTCATCATAATACACATCTAATGCTTCTTTTTCCATTGGGAATACTTTGCGTACTAAAGAATATCCATTACTGTGAATGCCGGATGAAGCAATTCCGATTAATACATCTCCATCCTTCAATTTCTTTCCGGTAATCAAATCTTTCTCATCCACGATACCAACTGCAAAGCCGGCTAAATCATATTCATCTTCCGGATAGAAACCAGGCATCTCTGCCGTTTCTCCACCAATCAATGCTGCATCTGACTGAATGCAGCCTTCTGCCACACCACTTACGATATTAGCAATCTTTTCCGGTATATTCTTACCACATGCTATGTAATCAAGGAAATACAAAGGCTCTCCACCTGCACATGCAATATCATTTACACACATTGCTACACAATCGATACCTATCGTATCATGCTTGTCCATAATGAATGCAAGCTTTAATTTTGTACCTACGCCATCGGTACCGGATACTAATGTCGGATTCTCCATTTCTTTGAACTTTTTCAAGGAAAATGCACCGGAGAACCCTCCAATATTCGTCAACACCTCAGGTCTCATTGTCGCCTGAACGTGTTTTTTCATCAACTCTACTGATTTATATCCAGCTTCGATATCTACTCCTGCGTTCTTGTAATCCATGATAAACTCCTCTTCTTTCTTTTCGTATTCTAGCCATTATAGCACAAAACTATCTATATGGCTACCTTTGTTTTTTGTTTCCTGATATGGAATGAGTTCTCTATTTTTCATCCAATGGTATATTTAATTCTTCCGTTCCGGGCAGTACAAATCGTCCGGCACGAATCACCGGAATTTCTGTTCCATTTTTACAGACTGCCACAATTTCCTGTATCTCTTCATACGGTATCGTGATGTCTGTATGGCAATTAAAATATGCTTTTTGCATATCCTCTTTTCTTAAAATCGAACACTCATTATCTTTGGCAACAATCTCTTTTCCATCCGGATTATAGACACGATTCTCCTCACTATAGCTATAGCAGGTATCTCCAACCGCAAAATGAGGTCCCATTTTCTCAACGATTAAAATCGGAAGCTTATGAATAATCTGAAAACGTTCTGCCATCTTATACGCGGTTGTGTTGGTACCAATCGCAAACTCACCCATTGGAAGGGTATCCCGATTGAATAAAACATTTTGTTTCACGTACTGCTGATTCGCTTCCCTGTCTTCAAAATTCTCACAGTCATACTCCACAATCATTCCATCACGAAATGTAACAGATAAGTTCTTATAATGCAAATCTCCCAAATAAACGCTACTGACATGCAAAACACCGTTAGTCCCTGTCAAACGTGGTGAAGTAAATACTTCTCCCACCGGAATATTGACATCTGCTACACAATTTTCAAACAGGGTTTCTGTCTCAGGATTTGACAATTTCTGCAATGCAACGGTCAGATCAGTTCGGTTTTCTCCGGCACCTTTGATGCGTACATGTTCTGCCTGATTTAACGCATCTATGATGATTGCCTGAATTTTCTCATATTTTTTCATGTCCAGTGTATTGATTCGGACAGTCTCACGGAAAATTGTTTCAAAATTCTCTCCAATCTCAGGGATCGGATAAGCGATGATCGTAAAGCTATAGGAATCACGAGGCATATACTGATTACTCAGCTGACTGCTCTGTCCCTGATAATAAACAACCAGTTCTTCCTGTTCCCGGGATAAACTCAACGCCTCTTCCTTATGAACCGGAGCAAAAGGCTCTTCACCAAAGATCTCAATACAGGCGGGTCCGGCAAACGCAGCAGCCAATTCCCGGTGATGCTCATATGCTGTACGCAGACATTCCAGCTTTCTCTCACTAAATGCCCGGTTAAGGTACAAGGCCTGATCCTGACGGTGATCATAATCATATTGCTTGTTCGGGCTCGTTGAACAATAACCAATCTTACCATGTGGACTGCGATTCATGACACTAACACCTGCACGATAGATGACAGGTGTCAATCCCATTTTCTCAAACTGCACGATTGCCGCCTTTACTATACGCTCAAACCCCAGGGAATATCGGATATTTACATGTTTCTTTTTGGACATATCCATACGTCCTGCCAGATAACCCTGGCGAAATCCTTCGGTATATGGCGCAGCCATGGCATCAATTTCTTCCTGTGGCAATGATGCAAGGAATCTGGCTGTTGCCAGTTCATTTTCTGAAATATACTCTCCAAAGCGGTATAAATACCGCACATCAAAAAGATCCGATTCCTGAATGATTTGAACGGCAAAATTCCTATCCGGGCTTAACTGTTCCAGTAAACGTTCTTCCACAAAAACGTCTGCATAATCGTGATAAAAAGAATAAATGGCATCTCGTACTTCTTCATAGAGCACATCCTGCTCAAAGAGGGTTTCCTCTGCAAACAAATTATAGATTTCAATAAACAATTCACATAGTGCCGTTAATTCAAAACGTCTGCCTTCATATGCGTAGACAATCATGCCCCGTATCTCCGTGTAGAGAAAAGCAAGAATTGCTCCAAACTCCTCTCCTAACTGAGCAACCGCATAGCTTGGATTCGCATAGCTGGTTTCGTAAGTATCCCCCTCAATATCCTTATACAGGGAATGATTCAGCTGACGCAGTTGTTCCAGGGAAAAATCATGCAACTGATTCTCTTCTATCAACATCATTAAGCTGCCTATCTGCTGTATAAAATGAGATGTCTTATGGAAATACTCACACAGTGGTGTATCATAATCTACCTCAGTTGATATCATATAGCAGCGCTCCATCGCTAATTGATAGCGTTCCTGAATCCATTCATTTTGTTGTTCCTTCATCATGTCCATCCGATATAATATTTCCTTTCGCTATATTCTCCTCAATGATTGGCCGGACATAATCCCATAAACTCTGAGAGCCTTCCGGTGTCCGTTTGTTTCTGTCAAGAATCTGGCGTTCCTTTACATGGTGTTTTCTCCAGTTGGTTCCCCCCTCCAAATGGTTTAGCAACACCGGCTGGATCTTATCCAGTGTATTTGCAAATTTCGATTCGGGTGTATCCATTGCTTCAAACTCATCCCACAATGCCCGGTATTCTGCAGCCTGATCCTCCGGCAATAAATGAAAAATTCGGTCAGCCGCTTTCTCTTCCCGCTCTTTCTTCGTCGCATTGCCTGTCTCATCATAAGCATAAGTATCCCCTGCATCCAATTCAATCACATCATGCAGCATGACCATCTTCATTGTTTTCAGCAAGTCAACCTGCTCATTCGCATACTCCGACAGAACCATCGCAAATAATGTCAAATGCCACGAATGCTCCACATCATTTTCCTGTCTGGTTCCGTCGATCAAAAGAGTCTGTCTTTTGATCTGTTTAAGCTTATCCAACTCCAGCAGAAAATTCATTTGTTGTTCCAAACGATTCATTTTCCGTTTCTCCTTTTCTCCTGATTGCGATATGACAACCGTTTTCTCTCCGTATAAATCCAATAGATTTCAAAGACGAGATAACCTAGCAGACCGCCCACGGTATTTAAGAATAAATCATCTACATCAAACACTCCCACTTTTGTTACCAATTGAATGGTTTCGATGGAAAAGCTAAACAGGAATGTTGCAAATACCGCCTGAAAGACATTAAACTTCTTACGAATCATCGGCAGATAAAAGCCAAACGGGGTAAAAGCCAGACAATTACCAAACAAATTCACAACCCAATCCTCGAAACTCAAATACTGTCTTCCATACCAAAATAGCTTAATCGAATGAAACAATTCCAGATTATAATGATAGTCCTGATAGCCAATATTCCGGTCATATCGCTCACTAAATAATACATAATAGCCAATTAAAAGAATATAAATAACTAATCCTATGGTTCCCCACAAGCGAAATTTCTTTTTTCGTTTACTTCCCATTTCTAAACTTCTTTCTAGTCAAGTATTCACAAAAAACGATAAAAACAGGATAAAAAACATTTCTGCTTTTCATCCTGTATCTATTTATGAGCGTTTTTTTGCAAGTGTCATCGCAATGCCGACAGCACCTTTTCCTACATGAGTACAGATATTGAGCGAAAGCGGCTCAATACGGCAGACTTCAACTTCCGGAAATTCTTCCCTTAACCGCTCCTGATATGTTTCCGCTTCTTCCAATGCTCCCGCATGTGCTACAAAAAGACATAACGTGTGGGTATCCCTATAGGATGCAAAGCGTTCCGTAATATCCGTACGGAGAGCATCCACCATCACCTGTTTTGCTTTGTTGGCACCACGCACTTTCTTATATGCATCAATCAATCCACCCTGAATCTGCAATACCGGACGAATATTTAAAAACTGTCCTAATGCAGCTGCTGTAGGAGTTACTCTTCCTCCTTTTACCAGATATTTCAAATCATCCACTGTCAGATACACACTGGCAAGAAGTCCATCCTCTTCCAATGCTTCCTTAATCTGTTCTGCACGCATTCCCTGTTGCACCAATGCCAAAGCATCCACAACAGACTGTTTCTGCAAAACAGAAATTCTTTTGTTATCTACTACAAACACACGGCCTTGATACTGTTCTTCCTGACTTAAACTTGCAGCAGAACTGTATGTCCCACTTAACGCACTTGCCATCGGGATATAGACAACTTCATCATATTTCTCAAGCAGGTTCGTCCATGTATCAATCAGCATACCAAGAGAAGGTTGTGCTGTTGTAATATCTGCACCGGACAACTGTTTTTCAAAAAACTCTTCTTCTGTCAAGGATACCCCTTCATAATACTCTTCACCATCTATAATGATCATCATAGGAATCACATGAACTCCTAATTCTTTCGCTGCATCCTGTGTAATACCACTATTGCTGTCAGTCAAGATCGCTATTGAACTCATTTCTACACTCTCCTCACTTATCCAAGACTAGTAGAAATTGTATCATTATTTTATGAAAAAAACAACCTTGCTTATGATATTCATAACATTTGTACTATCCAGTATATAACACCAACACACCAACTGGTAAATATCCCATATAAAATGACAGGACCCGCTATTGTAAATATTTTTACTCCAATACCAAACACCTGTCCCTCCGTCTGAAATTCTATCGCCGGGGCCGCAACAGAATTTGCAAATCCGGTAATTGGCACCAGACATCCGGCACCACCGAACTTCGCCAGCTTTTGATACAGGTTAAACCCGGTAAATAATACACTCAGGAACACCAGAGAAATCGTCACACACGCGGCTGATTCCGTCTTTCCTAATCCAATACTGTTTTGACAAAACTGGGAAATCATCTCCCCCAGCAGACAGATCAGCCCACCTATCAGAAATGCTTTCGCACAATTAGCCATGCAGCTATGAGTCGGTGTTACCTGCTTCACATATTCATTGTATTGTTCATTACTAGGTTCTTTTATCATATTTGTCCTCCTAAAACATAAAATATAGTGTAAATGATCCTATCAGCTTACCAAATGCAAATGCATACACCAGATAAGGCAATCCCTTTCTGAGACGATACCGTCGTGCAAAAATCGGAATTGCATTGACTATTTCCTCAAGGGCCACAGCCAGCCCGCCTACATAAATTCCCGCAAACAATCCATACAATATGATGAACGGATACCCCAGGTGAACCGGGATGTCATAAAGATTCATCAGATTTCCGCCTATCGTCCCAAGAATCACGGAATTCTCATAGGCATACACATGATCAACGGTTTTCGATAACGTTGCCAGCCGGGGAATCACACCTAACATCGTGATAACAGCAACATATCCTCCTGCAATGATCATCCCCGATGCTATCCCTACCACTGCCAAAAACACATAGTTAATCCACATCAATCAATTCCTCTTTCCGGTCAGCTCCTATAATAAAGGTATCATTGACATTTTTCTCATACATCCTCATCTGTACTTCAAATGGCGTTGGATCGTCCGACAGACGTTTCTTTGCCACATGATTAAAAAATACAATAACACCAATTGCCAGACCTATGGAATATGTTAATTGCAGGATTCCCGGTCCCTGTGCCGGTTTTCCGATGACGAGATTATAAATCTGGTCAAAAAGTGTATCTGCACTGATATCTGTATTGTATGCCATGATGGAAAATGCGGATCCAAAGAAACCAACCAGACAAATAGAAGCTATTTTACAGTATCGAACCCACTTCTTCTCTGTCTTTGCAGCCTTGTAATACAAGATACAATCCAGTTCCCCCATATTCATAATCATCGTATCCGGATATTTTTTCTCAATCTCTTCTACAATTTTTAAAACAGACAATACTTTTTTATCATTTGGATAGTGTTCAAAATAAATGATGGGTATCTGTTCTGCTCCATGTTTGATATCCGGATCGGTACAGTAGATACTGGCAATATCCTTCACTGTTAATACCTTCTTATGAAAGCACTGACTTTGTGCTACCTTCAAATATAGTGTTGCCATAATCTCTCCTCTGTTTCTAAGATTGAGAGTAGTATGAAACAATCAAAGGAATTTTATTCATAAAAACGGCTCTTCATTTTTGCCAGAATTCGCTTCTCCATCCGGCTAGCCTGTGCCTGACTGACACCGAGAAGTGTCGCTATCTCTGTCTGTGTTTTCCCATCATAATAACGCAAATGAATCAGGTTTCGTTCTTTTTCAGACAACGTTTCCATCAACTGACTTAATACCATTTGGTTTATCACTACTTCCGTATAATCCTCGGTATCCGCCAGTTTCTCTCCTAACGGAATCTCACTTCCATCACTTTGATATACACTTTGTGACAAAGAAGCAATGCTTTTCCCTGCTTCCTGTGCCATCACAATTTCCTCAATACTTAAACCCGTTCGTTCCACGATATCCTGCAGAGTTGCCTCCCTGCCGGTTTCTTTTTCATAGCGTTCCTTTGCCTGATGAATCTTCCATTCATTTTCTTTAATCGAACGGGAGACGCGAAGCATCCCGCCGTCCCGTAAAAAGCGTTGTATTTCTCCCTGTATCATAGGAACCGCATAGGTTGAAAAGCGCACATCAAACCGAAAATCAAAGTGCAGAATTGCCTTTAGCAATCCAACGGAACCGATTTGTATCAAATCTTCCCATTCACATCCACGATTTAAAAATCTTCGTGCAACATTATGTACCAACCCCATATGCTGAGATACAAGTGTTTCTCTGGCCGTCATATCGCCTTTCTGTGACGCTCTGATTAAACGAATGGTTTCCTCCATTTTTCAACACCTATATTCTTTTTCATAATTACTTTTGTCCCCTGCCCGGGAACCGATTCTACCACCACTTCATCCATAAAAGCTTCCATAAAGGAAAATCCCATACCGGAACGCTCCAGCTCCGGCTTTGACGTATACAATGGTGTCATGGCCTGCGCCACATCCTCCATGCCGATTCCATGATCAGTAACAATGAAAGTCAGTTCCATACCATTAGCATATCCGGTAATTGTTATATTCCCTTCCTTTTTCTCATAACCGTGAATAATTGAATTTGTTACCGCTTCTGATATCGCTGTCTTGAGATCTCCCAATTCTTCTAATGTAGGATTCAACGGTGCGGCAAAGGCTGCCACAACCATTCTGGAAAAACTTTCGTTTTCCGGTATCGCTTTCATGGTAATTTCCATTTCATTCGTAAACTTCATAAGCTCCTCCTTTACAAAGATGCCAAAACATCCCGTTCATTTTCTTTGATATAAATGATTTTATTAAGCCCCGACATCAAAAAGATTCTTCTTACTGCAGGCTGTATTCCCATCACAAAAATCTTTCCACCGGAATAATGCAGTTTCTCATATCTCCCCATAATCAACCCTATTCCGGAACTGTCCACAAACTCTGTTTCTGAAAAATCAAACGCAATATGCTGCACCTGATGCGTAACCAGATAACCATCTATTTCCTTTTTTATTATGTCCGTTTGATAATGATCCAATTCCTTTTGAATCGGAACAAATAGACATTTTTTTATCACCCTATACTTTTTCTCCATACTTTCACTCCTCACCTGTTATTTTGCAAAAAATATGTCGCATTTGCCCCGGTGGGCTGCCGCTGACTGCGGTGCGTATCTGTTTTTTCGCTGACACCCCGGTTTTTTAGAAAGACAGCACTCCAATGGTCATCACGCAACGCGCCGTTGAGTTGTCTGAGTCAACCGCTAGTGATTTCAGTATCTTTTTTTGGTAAGCTTTCGCACGATTTCAAACGTAGCGGTGCGTAAGCTCCTAAAATACAGGAGCTAAGCACCGACGTTTTCAAACGACCAAAAAAAGATACATGAAACACTGCTGGTTGACGAGTTGGCTCATAAGGCGCGTAATAAAGCGTGATGGACATGGAGTGCCATGTCTTTCTTAAACCGGAAAACGGTGCAAGAAAAAACAGATACGTACCGCAGTCAGCGTCAGCCCACCGGGGCAAACGATATTTTTAAAAAAAGCCACCGGACAGTTTCCCATCCGATGGCTTTTAAAATCATTCATATAATTATTTAAGAGTAACTTTAGCACCTTCAGCCTCAAGCTTAGCTTTGATGTCTTCAGCTTCTTCTTTCGTTGCACCCTCTTTTAATACTTTTGGAGCACCATCTACTACTTCTTTAGCTTCTTTTAAGCCTAAGCCTGTAGCTTCACGAACAACTTTGATAACTTTAACTTTGTTAGGACCTACTTCTGTAAGTTCTACATCAAATTCATCTTTTTCAGCTGCTGCTTCACCAGCACCTGCTGCGCCTGCTGCTGCAACTACAACACCTGCTGCTGCAGATACACCAAATTCTTCTTCACATGCTTT
>JBJELB010000004.1:0-21093 GCA_051878935.1 Lachnospiraceae bacterium
CATACGCCATAGGATTTGCTTTAATTCGGTTTACATAATGCTCCATCCGGTATCCCGGTTCCTTCGTGAGCAGACGCACAGCCGTTAAGATATCCTCATTGCCATAGGCTTTCAACTCTTCTTCTGTAGCATCTGTATCCTCTAACAAATCATGGAACAATGCTGCAATCTGATAATCCAATGGACACCCATTCTGCCTTACGATCTCTGCTACAGCTACCGGATGTGTAATATATGGTGCGCCACCGATTCGGCTCTGCCCTTCGTGCTTTTGCGTTGCAAAATCCAGCGCCCGTCTGTATGCTTCACATTCTGCTTCCCTCATAGATTTTTCCTCAATTTTCCTATATGATACCTAATTATACGAAATCTCCTCCTGTTTTTCAATGCTATGCATGGCGATTTTCATAAATTTCCTTGTATCTGTCATACGCTTGTGATAAAATAACAAATTGTACTTAGGATAGGAAAGAGAGAAAAAACATGAGTTACGCAAAAAATAACATTCGTAACGTGGCAATTATCGCCCACGTAGATCATGGCAAAACCACATTGGTGGATGAACTGTTGAAACAAAGCGGTGTCTTCCGCGAAAATCAGGAAGTAGCGGAACGCGTTATGGACTCCAATGATATCGAACGTGAACGTGGTATTACCATTTTGTCAAAAAATACGGCGATTACTTATAAAGATCATAAAATTAACATCGTCGACACTCCCGGACATGCAGACTTCGGTGGTGAAGTGGAACGGGTATTAAAAATGGTCAATGGTGTTATCCTTGTTGTCGATGCTTATGAAGGCGCTATGCCCCAGACAAAGTTTGTTTTGAAAAAGGCACTCGCACTCAACCTGCCCGTGATTGTCTGTGTGAACAAAATCGACCGGCCGGAAGCTCGCTGTGATGAGGTTGTTGATGAAATTCTGGAATTATTTATCGATCTGGATGCTGATGAATCTCAATTAGATTGTCCATTTATCTTCGCATCAGCACGTAATGGAATTGCCGGTACATCACCGGATGCAGAAATGACAGATATGCTTCCATTGTTGGATACCATAATCGATTATATTCCGGCTCCGACAGGTGATGAACAGGCTCCGACACAGATTCTGATCAGCACCATCGATTACAATGAATATGTCGGTCGTATCGGTGTTGGTAAAGTTGATAACGGTTCCATTCGTGTCGGACAGGAATGTGTCGTAGTAAACGCACATGATGACACAAAATCAAATAAAGTACGCATTACAAAGCTCTACGAATTTGATGGTTTGAACAAGGTTGATGTAAACGAATCTTCTGTCGGTAATATCGTTGCCATATCCGGTATCGCAGATATTCATATCGGTGATACGATCTGTGACCCGGAACACATTGAGGCTATTCCATTCCAGAAGATTTCTGAACCAACGATTGCCATGAACTTCATGGTCAATGACAGTCCTCTTGCCGGACAAGAAGGTAAATTTGTTACCAGCCGTCATTTAAGAGACCGCCTTTTACGCGAACTGAATACCGACGTCAGCCTGCGTGTCGAAGAGACAGAGAATGCAGATTGCTTCAAGGTTTCCGGACGTGGTGAGTTACACTTATCCGTCCTGATTGAGAATATGCGACGTGAGGGTTATGAGTTTGCAGTAAGCAAAGCAGAAGTTCTGTATAAAACAGATGCCCGGGGCTTCAAACTTGAGCCAATGGAAACGGCCATTATTGATGTTCCTGATGAATTCGCCGGTACTGTAATCGAAAAGCTCAGCCAGCGAAAAGGCGAGCTGCAAGGTATGGCCCCGACGAATGGTGGCTACACCCGTTTGGAGTTTTCCATTCCTTCCCGCGGATTAATCGGATATCGTGGTGAATTCTTAACAAGCACCAAAGGTAACGGTATCTTAAATACCATTTTTGATGAGTATGGTCCATACAAAGGTGATATTCAGTACCGCAAGCAGGGTTCTCTCATTGCTTTCGAATCCGGCGAAACAATTACCTATGGCTTATATAGTGCTCAGGAACGAGGAACGCTTTTTGTCGGTCCTGGTGAAAAAGTATATGCCGGCATGGTTGTTGGCCAGAATGGTAAACCGGAAGACATCGAATTGAATGTCTGCAAGAAAAAACAGCTGACTAATACCCGTTCTTCCGGTGCAGACGAAGCACTCAGATTAACGCCTCCTAAAATCCTCAGTCTGGAACAGGCACTGGAATTCATCGATACCGATGAGCTGTTAGAAATTACCCCGGAAAACATTCGTATCCGAAAGAAAATATTAGACTCCAAAGAAAGAATGCGCGCCTCTAGAAAATAGCGAACAAAAATTATGTCATCCCCCGGTGATTTGCCACTGACTGCGGCAAATCACCGGGGGGATGACATATATTCCCATTAAAAGAGATTGGCCCATCCATCAATATCTACAACATTGGATTCACCACCAGTAATGACTTCACCCACAGCCTCATCTTTGACGGTAGCAGCATAGGCCGGTACCTCAGAAGTAGTTATTATGTCACAGGAAATAATATGACAAATATCAATTTCCGGTTTCCTATATATTTTCATGATTTTCCTCCTATTCTGCAGCAACTGAGTTTAAATATTCCAATTCATCAGCACTATATTGACTTACATCTCCTTGCAGAACCACTTTTGCAATCTCATGCATATTACGACTTTCTTGGTCTACATATACAACCTCTCCAACTTGATTACCTGCGGCATCTAAGTAAATTAGATACGGACGTACTACGAAATTTTGTTTGTAAATAGTTGTTTGTGAACCAATTCGTAATAACGATGCAAATTTAACGTAATTCATTGATGCATTATTCTCATAATCCACTGTGGACTGAACTTTCGCAGCCTTTACATTCACTCTCTTACCATTTACTTCACATATAACGCCCTCTGTTACAGTCTTCATATCCAATACTTTCTCTTCTGATGTATTGAATGCTACTTCTGGGATTAACAAGTTACCATATTCAATACCGGCAACACCTTCCGGTACTTCTGTCTTATCTTTCAAAGTACGTTTAATTAAGGATACAAATCTTAAGCCTTGGTTATCGGCAGCTGTACGAATCTGTGCACCTTGGAATGCAATACCATTTGTTAAATCTACTTCGTCTTCTACAGGTTCTTTCGTATAGGTAATAGTTAACAAGCTTGCTCCTTTTGCTATGTTCGAACCTTTTTCACTATTCTTATCACCGTAGATTTCCTTTGCCCCGATTTGGAAAGAAATCTCGTTCATATCACTCATGTTATCTTTTAATAATTCTGTCAGATCAAATACTTTGTCTGCAGATCCATTTAATGCCATCTCATCTTTGAATACATCATAATCCAAATGTCTATCAAACGGCATATTCTTTGATGTAATTGCTTTTACTGAATCTAACGAAGCAGCCCATGAGTTGTCATATAGTTTTCTGATATACACTGGTCTGTTTCCATCTGTATGTCCATTGTATTTCTTTAATGTTAAGGTTACTTTGGATACTTCTTTGTCTTTAAAGAAGTCACTTAACGCATAGTTTTGCAGCATTGCACGTCCACGTCCAACGATTAATGCAGTTTCGTCATAATGACTATTCGTATCAGATTCATTAAAAAAAACTTCTGCATAGTTTGTAGTAGAACCATCCGTCCATGCTTTTGGTTTTAATGCAACAGTAAAGGTTCCGTCTCCATTGTCAACTTCATCAAATACCAAACCATCCGGTGTAGCATCACTGTGCTGATTTCCTGTTCCTTTTGGAGAAGTATCTGCATCACTGACTGCCATTGTAAATGCCGGTGCCGGTAAACCTGCTCCATTTGCAAGGTTCGGATTCTCAGGTACATTATCATATGCGTAACGAACATAAGCAGGTTTTTTGATGCTTTCTGCATATAGAACTACAGTATTGTCGACAATCGTTGCTGTTGCATCTACAAAATTCTTATCAACACCTGCGATTTCAAACTCTTGCAATTCGGTAGCAGAACTGCATCCACTTCCATCTTGCGCCTCGCTGTAATCCGGATTCTTCACTTGCAGACCTTCCGATGTACCTTCTTTAAATGAAAGAACTACTTTCGTTGCATCTTCTTTATCTAATGTTGCTTTTTCTGCTGTTGGTCCGACTACAACTTCCGGAGCATCAGCATCGTTTCTCATGTTCTTGAAATAATCAGCAAATCTCTTAGCTAAAATTTCTTTACCTAGTGGATGAATATCTCCGGGGCCTGTACCTTTATCTGTATCAAGAGAGGTAATCATGCCCACGTTTGTAGGATTCTTTACTAAATCTAATACATCTTTTTGAATACTACGAATTTCACCAAAGTTATTGGTGTTATTATTTCTTGCTAACTGAACATACAGGAATGGTAAGTTCGCGTCACCAAACAATTCACGATATTGATCAATCATGTTTGCAAAACGAGTCGTATACAAATATGTTCTTAAATTCGTATTTGCATCCTGGCAACCCTGATACCATAAGATACCTGCTAAATTATAATTCGCAAATGGTGCTACATGATTGTTGTAAATATTCCCGTCCTGGTTCCAACGGATGATTTCTGTTCCACCCCATGGGACGTTGAGCAATCCGATCGGAACATCCGGCTGAGTTTCTGATAAATACTGTGAAAAATACATACCGATTGTAGATACATAAGATTTCTTTCCTTCCGTATCTCCGGATAACTCTGCCCATGTAGAAAATTCACTGTCTAATGTCGGTTCCGTTACGGGTGAACTGGAAGCAACATTTTCTACGATAAGATATTTCACATTCGGATTTGTTAATACACCCAAAGATGACCCATTATAGTTATAGTTATAATACATATTTGACTGTCCGGCTAACAAGAACACATCTCCGACAAACACGTTGTTAATTACTTTTATATCCGGTTTTGTTTCGTGAGAAATTGTTAATGTATATGGTTCTGTACTAGCAGGCAGTGGATCTAAACTAGCATTCCATGTACCATCAGCACCGATAGTAAACATAGTAGTTGAAGAATTTTCTCCTCCATCTGACAAACTAACATTGTAATTTTCCCCCGGCTCACCGGTTCCCCAGATATTATGTGGCTTGCCTCTTTGCAATACCATATTTTCTGAGAAGAAGTTGCGCAATGCAACCGGAGTAATATCCAATTGGTCATCGCATTCAGCCATCAAAGAAATGTCATCAAACAAACTAAGGGCTGTAGAATCTGCTACATTTTTCAGTATTATCTTTACAGATGTAGTATCATCCTCTAATGTGATAGTTTGTTGCTCGATTGCTGCAAATGTATCACTTGCCATAGAAGTAGATGGAACCGTGAGAGCAGTACCCACTTCCTCTGTATCACTATACTGTCTTAACTCGATCACAGCATCCGGGCCAGCCATACGAGCATTAAAAAAATACTCTCTGGTTGATGCAGAAACCGGGATTTCCTGGTACCATTCCGCATTGGCCATAACTTCCAATGCATTTGCACTGGCATCACTTGCTTTTAATGCGTTTGGAACACAATATGCATTATCATAATACAATTCGTTTCCTACCACAGCATTTCTAAGACCAAACTCATAAACTAAAGCAGCCCCTTTATTGGCATTGTTTCTTTGGGTCGACTTCTTAAGAGACGTATATCCGGCGGTTGCATCAAAAGCACCACTGGTAGCTGCATTCATCGGTACATTAGCAGTCCCATGGTATAGGAATGCTCTAAAGTACACTCCAATACTAGAGCTGCTTACACCGGTCGGCGTATGATAGTCACAACCCATTAGGTAGTCATACTTCACATCAGCAGATGTGATAGCATCATAAGTACGAGTATCCTTATAAGTAAAAGAATAATTACCGGATGCATCGGAACTCTTCAGATAAGCACCTTTCGTCCCGTTCACACCAACCCCATCTTGAATATATGTAGCTGGCGTTACATTATTTGCACAAGTTTGCGTACTATAATGAGAATCTCCATCAAAGTTATCATAGACATAACCTAAATTAGTGTCCCATCCTGTTGGCATCTGATACCATGAAACATCCTCGAATCCGCCGTTTTTTACAAACTCGGAAGCTTCTGTGGCTTTTACATATGTTTCCATACCCGTCACCGGAACAACTCCCAAAATCATGACCAATGACATCATGCATGCCACGATTTTCCTTGCTATCTTCCGCATAATAAATTTTCCTCCTTTTTGGTTTTTCATTCTCGCTAAATTCATTATAATGAAATAAAGGACTTTCAGATTTACTCTTTTGAAACCATTATTTATAATTTTCAAACCATATGACATCAGTATTCTTATATTCCTTCACCACTTACCTTTTGTAGAATTAATTTCAATAAAAAAAAGAAGCTACCGCAGCAGCTTCTTTTTCTCCGTAAGCGTTCCACCTATTGATTATTCCTCTGGCAACTCCACTTTTACTTTTGTCAGATTCCAAATCTGTGTTGCATATTCTTCAATTGTACGGTCTGAAGTAAATTTACCGGAGCAGGCTGTATTTAAGATGGCAGCTTTTGCCCAGGCTTCTTCATCACGATAGGCAGCATCGATCTTTCTATGCGCCTCAGCATAAGAATCGAAGTCTTTTAAAATGAAATACTGGTCTTTATTTAACAAGGAATCATAAAGTGGACGGAACAAATCCGGATTATATGGTGTATAGAAACCATTAATCAACTGGGTTAATACTTCACGGACATTCTGATTCATATTGTAGATATCCCATGGATTGTATCCGCCATTTTTCTCATAGCCCATAACTTCATCGGCACTCATACCAAAGATGAAGGCATTTTCTTCTCCAACTTCTTCTACGATTTCCACGTTTGCACCATCCATCGTTCCGATCGTCAATGCACCGTTTAACATAAACTTCATGTTACCGGTTCCGGATGCTTCTTTTGATGCAGTTGAAATCTGTTCTGATACATCCGCTGCAGCAAAAATAATCTCACCATTGGATACACGATAATTCTCAATGAAAACAACCTTGATTTTATCTTTAATGGATTTATCATTGTTGATTACTTCTGCTACTGCATTGATTAACTTAATCGTAAGCTTCGCTGTTTTATATCCTGCAGCCGCCTTCGCTCCAAAGATAAAAGTGCGAGGAACCATATCCATATCCGGATTTTTCTTCAGCTCGTTATACAAATACATCACGTGAAGAATATTCAGCAGCTGGCGTTTGTACTCATGAAGTCGTTTTACCTGAACATCAAAAATAGAACGGGGATCTACATCAATACCATTATGTTCTTTGATATAGTTTGCAAGCCGAACTTTATTCTGATATTTGATATTCATGAATTCCTGTTGCGCCTTCTTATCATCAGCATAAACAGCTAGTTTTTTAATCTGTGGCAGATCTGTGATCCATTCATTTCCAATCTTATCTGTTACCCAGTCAGCCAATAACGGGTTACCGTGTAATAAGAAACGACGCTGTGTAATACCGTTCGTTTTATTATTAAACTGTTCCGGTTTCATATCATAGAAGTCTTTTAACTCACGTTTCTTCAAAATCTCGGTATGAAGTCTTGCTACACCATTTACAGAATAGCTTCCTGCGATAGCAAGATGTGCCATCTTCACCTGTCCATCATACAGGATTGCCATGCTGCGGACCTTCTCAGGCTGATTTGGATAACGATTTTGAATTTCAATAATAAAACGTCTGTTAATCTCTTCAATAATCTGGTATACACGTGGCAACAGACGGGAAAAGAGCTCAATCGGCCATTTTTCCAATGCTTCTGCCATGATGGTATGATTCGTATAGGCACAGGTATGGCATACGATGTTCCATGCATCTTCCCATTCCAGCTCTTCTTCATCCACAAGGATACGCATCAGCTCTGCAACAGCAACGGTCGGATGGGTATCGTTCATCTGGAATGTTACTTTATTCGGCAAATCATGAATATCATCATTGGTTTCTTTGAATTTCAGAATTGCTCTCTGTACAGAAGCTGAGATAAAGAAATACTGCTGTTTCAAACGTAACTCTTTTCCTGCATAATGATTGTCATTTGGATACAGTACTTCTACAATATTCTTTGCAAGATTTGCTTCTTCTACTGCTTTTTCATATTCACCTTTATCAAAATGATCCAGATTAAAATTCTGATCTGCTTCTGCATCCCAGATACGTAATGTATTTACTACATTATTGCCATATCCAACGATTGGCATGTCATATGGTACCGCACGCACCGTACGATAATTCTCCCTGTGATAATGGGCTTTTCCATGCTCATCCATCTTTACCACTACATTACCGCCAAATTTTACATCAACGGCATATTCCGGACGTCGAATCTCGAATGGGTTTCCGTCTTTCAACCAGTCATCCGGTTTCTCAATCTGATAGCCGTCCTCAATTGCCTGCTTGAACATTCCGTAGCGATAACGGATACCACAGCCATATGCCGGATAGCCCAGTGTTGCCAAAGAATCCAAAAAACATGCGGCCAGACGTCCCAGACCACCGTTTCCGAGTGCTGCATCCGGTTCCTGATCTTCGATGACATTGATATCAAAGCCCATCTCTTCGAGTGCTTCTTTAATCTGATTATAACATGTTAGGTTAATCATGTTATTTCCTAATGCTCTTCCCATTAAGAATTCCATTGACATATAGTATACTGTTTTCGCATTTTCCTTTTCATAGGTCTTGTGTGTCGCAATCCAACGATCAATAATATCATCTTTTACCGCATAAGCAACTGCCTGATAAACCTGCTCAGGGGTAGCCTCACTCAATTCCCGTCGGAACATCATACGAACCTGATATTCAACCTCTCTCTTGAATGCTGACTTGTCAAACAATACTTTCTTCATGCAATGTTTCCTCCTATTTTGCACTTACATTTTCTACTGCGAGCGTTACCATTTCCCCATTAATGTTCCACTCTTTTGCAATACCTTTTGTTTCCCCTATTATAATGCTCTCTGCAAGTACATCTTCTTTCATCCGGTCAGCATTTTTTATAACAATCTCCTCAACCTTCCGATTTCCGTTAACAAAAAGACGAATCTTGTCTGTTACGTTGAAATCTGCTTCCTTTCTCATAGTCTGGATCTTGCTGATAATTTCCCTTACATTCCCTTCTTCCAATAATGCAGGAGTTAAGTTTGTATCTAAAACAACGGTAATACCGTTATCCATTTCCGATACATATCCTTCCTGCTGGGTCATTTCCGTTAACACATCTTCTTTCGTCAGGTCAACCTTCGTTCCGTCAATATCAAGTGCCAGGATACCCGTTTGATTTAAATCATCCATTGCCTTATTACCATCAATTTCTGCCAAAGCAGTACGAATACCATTTAGTAATTTGCCATATTTCGGTCCAACTGTTCTCATCTGCGGCTTAAAGGTATACGTTGTGAAATCTCTGACATCATTGGTAAACTGAACCTCTTTCACATTCAATTCTTCAGCAATGATTTCTTTATAAAAATCAGATAACTCGTTATCTGCTTTTACAAACATAGTTCCTATTGGCTGTCTGTTCTTAATGCTGGCAGAATTCCTGCACGCACGGCCAAGAACAACAATCTTTAAGACTTCATCCATGTTTTTCTCAAGTTCTGCATCCACCATCTCGGAATGATATTCTGGGAAGTCACATAAATGAATACTTTCCGGTGCTGTTTTGTCCACATTAATCACCAGATTCTGATAGATATCTTCTGTCATAAACGGGATCATTGGTGCTGCAGCTTTACATACCGTTACTAATGCCGTATACAAAGTCATATAAGCATTAATCTTATCCTGTGGCATACCTTTCGCCCAGAAACGTTCTCTGCTGCGTCTGACATACCAGTTACTCATATCATCTACGAACTCCTGCAACGCTCTTGCCGTTTCTGGAATTCTGTAATTCGCAAGATTATCATCTACTGTTTTTACCAGAGTATTCAATTTGGACAACAGCCATTTATCCATTACCGGAAGCTGTTCGTAATCCAGAGTATATTTCGTTGGATCAAATTGGTCAATCTCTGCATACAGTACATAGAATGCATAAGTATTCCACAAAGTACCCATGAACTTACGCTGTCCTTCTGTCACTGCATCTGCATGGAAGCGATTTGGCAGCCATGGTGCACTGTTTTCATAGAAATACCATCGAATCGCATCTGCTCCATGTTTCTCTAATGCATCAAATGGATCCACTGCATTTCCCTTGGACTTACTCATCTTCTGTCCGTTTTCATCCTGCACATGTCCTAATACGATGACATTCTTATATGGTGCCTTATTAAAAATCAAAGTAGAAATCGCCATCAAAGAATAGAACCATCCACGCGTCTGATCCACCGCTTCCGAAATAAAATCAGCCGGGAAATTATCTTCAAAAATATCCTGGTTTTCAAACGGATAGTGCCACTGTGCAAATGGCATCGCACCGGAGTCAAACCAACAGTCGATAACTTCGCTTACACGATGCATTTCTTTTCCACACTCAGGACATTTTATCGTTACCGCATCAATGTATGGACGATGCAGTTCAATATCATCCGGACAGTTATCCGACATACTCTTTAATTCTGCAATGGAACCAATGGAATGACGATGTCCGCATTCACATTCCCAAATATTAAGTGGAGTTCCCCAGTAACGGTTACGGCTGATACCCCAGTCCTGTACGTTTTCCAGCCAGTCGCCAAAACGGCCTTTACCGATACTCTCAGGTATCCAGTTTACCGTGTTATTATTGCGAATCAAATCATCTTTTACCGCACTCATTTTAATAAACCAGCTGTCACGAGCATAGTAAAGCAACGGTGTGTCACATCTCCAGCAGAATGGATAACTGTGTTCAAAGTCGAGTGCCTTGAACAACAATCCACGTTCATCCAGATCCTTCATAATCGCCGGATCTGCACTCTTACAGAACATACCAGCCCATGGTGTAACTGCTTCTACAAATTCTCCTTTGGAATCTACTAACTGAACAAATGGAAGATTGTAGTTTCGTCCTACATTGGCATCATCTTCACCAAAGGCCGGTGCAATGTGAACAATACCGGTACCATCGGTCAAAGTAACATACGTATCGCATGTCACATAAAATGCCTTTTCCTTTGGATTGGCATATGGGAATAATGGTTCATATTCCATATATTCCAAATCCTTACCCACATAGGTTTCTACTACTTCATAATCTCCTTCCAGAACAGACTCACATAAAGCCTGTGCCAGGATATAATAGCGGTTTTCATTTGCCACCTTCACATACGCCTCATTCGGATTCACACAAAGAGCCACGTTACTTGGCAAAGTCCACGGCGTTGTCGTCCATGCTAAAAAATACTCATTATCACGATCTTTAATTTTAAATCGTGCGATACAGGATTTCTCTTTCACCTCTTTATAGCCCTGAGCTACTTCATGACTGGATAAAGGTGTGCCACATCTTGGACAGTAAGGTACAATCTTATATCCTTTATACAACAAACCTTTCTCCCAGATTTGTTTCAATGCCCACCATTCGGATTCGATAAAGTTATTATCGTATGTGACATATGGATCATCCATATCAGCCCAATAGCCAACCGTCTCGGAGAAATCCTCCCACATTCCTTTGTATTTCCATACAGACTCTTTACATTTGGTAATAAATGGTTCCAGACCATATTCTTCAATCTGTTCTTTTCCGTCGAGTCCCAACAGCTTCTCAACCTCTAACTCTACAGGCAGACCATGAGTATCCCAGCCTGCTTTACGAATAATCTTATGACCTTTCATCGTCTGATAACGAGGAATCATATCTTTAATAACACGTGTCAGAACGTGTCCGATATGCGGCTTTCCATTTGCGGTTGGAGGACCATCATAAAAAGTATAGGTCTCGCCATCCTTCTTGGTATCAATACTCTTTTGGAAAATCTGGTTTTCTCTCCAGAATTTCTCTATATTCTTTTCACGTTCTACAAAGTTGAGATTGGTTGGTACTTTATTGTACATGTTTCCTTCCTCCTTCTCTTTCCAAATCCTCAACAAGAAGTCTCCATCGAACCATCCTGCTGCCATTCCACTGTGGCTATATTTATATTTTTTTGCAGACGCACAGACTTTTAGAAAGATACACATCTCCGATTTCTGTCACGCCACACGCCGTTGAGTTGTGTGAGTCCACCGTCAGTGCTTTCAATATCTTTTTTATGCACGCTCACGCTCGGTTTCCAACGCAGCGGTACGTAAGCTCCCAAAAAACGGGAGCTAAGTACCGGCGTTTTCAAACGGCATAAAAAAGATATTTGAAACACTTCGGTGGATGAGTTGGCTCATAAGGCGCGTAATCAAACGTGACAGAAGCGGAGTGTGATATCTTTCTTAAGTCTGAAAACGCGCAAGAAAAAATATAAATATAGCCACAGTGGAATGGCGGCAGGATGGTTCGAAAATTTCCTATAATAAAAGGAAAACTCCCATCCAAATAGGATGAGAGCATATTAACACTTTCACATATAACCACCTATTCACATACCAACATATGCTATCCTGTAACGGGGAACCCGGCGCAGCCTACTAAGTTTTTGAGTACCTATTCAGCCTTGCAGCTTCGGAGTGATATTCGGCATTATTTACTCGCACCGGACTCTCACCATCTCCGGCTCGCTGAAGCCTTTCCATAATTCCTACTGTCTCCATCGTCGCTTTTCTATATACGCTTGCTATTATACAATACTCATAACTGAATTGTCAATAAGACTTTCCTCCCAATCTTTCATATTTTCAGATCTATTCTGATTTGTTGCTGTTCTGATGCGCTATATATGATATTATAATAAAAAAGAGAAAGACGGAGGAAAACATAACCATGAAGAAAACAATGAATGCTATTCTGTTTCTATGTACACTACTGCTTGGGGCTACACTTTTACAACTGCATGCCCGGGCCGCCACGAATGTTACCTATAAGAATAATACATATTTTGCTGAGGACGGCACAATATACCGTATGAACCGGAATACCGGCACCTTCAAAGCTGTGATGAAACTGAAAGATTCCAATACTGCCCAATTGGAATGTGTCAAAGACGGATGGTTATATCTGGTAGTCGACAAATATTACTGTGTTCTTGGAACTGACGGCTCACGGCCTTATATTTATCGCATGAAACCGGACGGTTCCCATCTGGAGCTTTTAGCCGAAGGCAATTCTCCGGTAATATCAGGAGACACAATTTATTATAACCGTATCAAAATTCACAAGAAGGAAGTATACCGAAACAAATGCAAGGGCATTTACCGGATGAACCTGGATGGTACCGATAAAAAAGAGGTTTACAAAGCTGATACCTATACAAGCTGGCTAAAGCTATACCAGGACACCTTATATTTTAATGATGATACAGCCGTGCGTTCCCTTTCCCTCAAGACCGGAAAAACAAAGGAACTTTCTGTGGACACATCCGTAAGCGATATCAGTGATGCATGCTTTATAGACGGTTTTATGTATTATACGAAGAACAACACAGACCGCTGCGTGATTCAACGCTACGATTTATCCAATGATACACAGGAAGCATTATCTGACGGCCGCGTCATGGCCTCTCGAAACAGCAAGCTTTATTATGTATCGGAAACAAAGAATAAAAATATTCTCTGTTCTTATGATACCATCACACAAAAAAGCAGTGAGCTGTTTCGCCGGAAATCTATTATTAATGTGATTCCGGATGACAACTATATCATTTGTAATTGCATCAAGAGAATCAACATACATTGTCAAATCGTGAATCTGAAAACCGGAAAATACAAACTGGTTACAAAGTATTTCCGTCCTTGATTTCTGTCCGAAAAAGAATTATGATGTTTACAATCTATAAATGAAATAAATAAGAGAGGAACATCATAAATGATTGCACAAAATCTGACGCTACTGACTGATTTATATGAATTGACCATGATGCAGGGATATTTCAAGGCCGGCATGAACGATACCGTAATCTTTGATGTGTTCTACCGTAAGAATCCATGCGGAAGTGGTTATGCCATCACTGCCGGTTTGGAACAGGTAATCGAATATATCAAGCAGTTATCGTTTTCCTATGAGAATATTGATTATCTTCGAAGTCTTCAATTATTTGATGAGGATTTCCTGGAATATCTCGCCGGTTTTCACTTTACCGGTGACATTTATGCCATTCCTGAGGGAACCGTTGTATTTCCTCAGGAACCGCTGTTAAAAATCGTCGCACCGATTATGGAAGCCCAGCTCATAGAAACTGCCATATTGAATATTATCAACCATCAAAGCCTGATAGCAACCAAAGCATCCCGTGTCTGTTATGCCGCACAGGATGGTGTCATGGAATTTGGTCTGCGTCGTGCCCAGGGTCCGGATGCCGGAACTCTTGGAGCCCGAGCAGCCATTATCGGTGGTTGTATCGGAACCTCCAACGTTCTGTGTGGAGAATTATATCAGGTTCCGGTCAAAGGAACCCATGCCCACAGCTGGATAATGAGTTTTCCGGATGAATACACGGCATTTAAAACGTATGCCAAGCTCTACCCTGATGCTTGTATTTTACTGGTGGACACCTATGATACCTTGAAATCCGGTGTCCCAAGTGCCATCCGTGTATTTGAAGAAATGCGTGAGGAAGGCATACAGCCCGCTACATACGGCATACGGCTGGACAGCGGGGATCTCGCCTATCTGTCCAAAAAAGCTCGCAGGATGCTGGATGAGGCAGGCTTTCCGGATGCCATCATTTCTGCATCCAGTGATCTGGATGAATATGTCATCGAATCACTGAAAACACAAGGAGCCGCGATTACCTCCTGGGGTGTCGGCACGAATATGATAACATCTGCTGATTGTCCTGCCTTTGGCGGAGTCTATAAACTCGCAGCAATCAAGCATGATGGGGAGAATACTTTCATCCCGAAGATTAAAATCTCCGAAAATCCGGCAAAAGTAACAAATCCGGGAGACAAAACCGTTTACCGTATTTACGACAAAGAAACCGGAAAACTTCGTGCTGATTTAATTGCCTTAACAGATGAGGTATATGACGAAGCCATGGATTTAAAGATCTTTGACCCAATTGATACATGGAAAAAACTAACACTCAAAGCCGGTACCTATGAATTGCGTGAATTACTCGTTCCTGTTTTTCTCAAGGGCCAGTGTTTCTATCAATCTCCGTCCGTTATGGAGATTCGGGATTATTGCCAGAAGGAGTTAAATACCCTTTGGGATGAAACGCGCCGTTTCGTAAATCCTCACAAGGTATATGTTGATTTATCGAAGCCGCTCTATGCACTCAAACAGCAATTATTAGACGAGAAAAATTAAGTTGGAAAATATGCAGTTTGCCCCCTGTGAGTTGGCGCTGCCTGCGGTGCGTATTTGTTTTTTCGCTGACACCCCGGTTTTTAGAAAGACAAGCACTCCAACGGACATCACGCAACGCGCCGTTGAGTTGTTTGAATCCACCGTTAGTGCTTTCAATATCTTTTTTATGCACGCTCGCGCTCGGTTTCCAACGCAGCGGTACGTAAGCTCCCAAAAAACAGGAGCTAAGTACCGGCGTTTTCAAACGGCATAAAAAAGATATTTGAAACACTTCGGTGGATAAGTTGGCTCATAAGGCGCGTAATCTTGGTGATGAACGTGGAGTGCAATGCCTTTCTTAAACTGGAAAACGGTGCAAGAAAAAACAAATACGCACCGCAGGCAGCGCCAACTCACAGGGGCAAACTGCATATTCTATTAAATTCTATTAAAAAAACCTATGCCCAATCGCATAGGTTTTTTCTATCTTACTTCTTTTTCTCATTCTCAGCCATCTGAATCGATGCATCATTTGCTTTCTTTCGAAGTTTTGCCATAAAGCCTTTCTTCTCAGGCTCTACCGGTGCAGCACTACGAATGTTCTTCACACCGACAATATAGATACCACTGATTTGTGCTTTTACCTCTTTCTTTACCGGTATCTGATCATAAATGCTCTCATCACACAACAAGGACATAATCTGTGGTCCTACCTTTGCTTTTACGATAGGAACCTTTGAGTTACGAAAGCGCTTCGGAGCCTGCTCCAATACGATCTTAGGAAGTCCTGCATCCTTCAGTTTCATCCGCTTCTTATCAATCACCAATAAGCTTGCTGTCTGTGCAGCAGCCATCATTTGTTCTCTTTGTGCAGCCTGTTTTTTTTGCATCTTATTACCCCAGAAATACAGGGCAGCCAGAATGGCAACTACGATTACTAATGTAATCAACAACGTAATCCATGGACTCATTTCAATCTCCTCCTGTCTCAACATGTAATTGTCATTTTATCATTTTTTATGAAATATGCAACTCATTTTTTACATCTGGTCATACATCTGTTGCACAAGTTCTCTCGTATAGGCACCCACATGCTTCTTCTGTTCTTCCGGTAAATCCTGTATCGCAAAGGCCTCTCCGAACATCACCCCGACCGTACATTTTTTTAAGAAGTGGTGCGGATTGTTTTCCAGTACATTTTCTGTTCCCTTAATTGCCACAGGTACAATACGTCTTCCTGATTTCTGAGCCAGACGAAAACTGCCCTCTTTGAATTCCAGCAATTCATCCGTACGACTTCGTGTTCCTTCCGGGCAGATGACCATAGAATGCCCTGATTTTAACTTTTCTGTTGCAGCCATAATCGTTTTCATTCCCTGGCGGGGATCCTTTCTATCCAAGAACAAACACCCAATCTGTCTCATCCAAAGACGCAGGAATGGTACTTTATCAATCTCTTTTTTCGCAACAAACCCCACCGGAGTTTTCATCTGGTTATATATGACAGGAATATCCGCCATTCCTCTGTGGTTTGCAACATAAAGCACCGTCTCATCTTCCGGAATGTTTTCTTCCCCATATACTTCCACTGTCGTTCCTGCTATGCGCAGCGCAACACCGAATGCCCATTTCACAATCGCACGCGGCATAGTATCCTTTAACCTGGATTCCGGTTTGCATTTTCCAATCAGCCATATTACACCCTGTAACGGTAAACTGAACAGGAAGAAAATAATCAAACATAGGATTAATACGATTAATCGAATCACTTCACACTCACCTCTTCTTTTGTATCTGCTTTTAAAATCCTGCCTCCGACAGCAGCGGCTTCGTATAACCGGGCAGCCAGCACATCGGTAAGATATTCACGGGTATAGCGCCATCCCCAGTTTCCGCTTGGAACCCCCGGTGTATTCATCCTGGCAGAGGAATCCAAAGAAAACACATCCTGTAAAGGAACAATGGCAATCTCAGCAATGGAATTAAAACAGGTCCTAATAAAATCCCAGCTAATATTCATGCCATCACTGTTCATATATCGTCGCACCTTATCCTTTGATGCCTCAAAGGCATGCTCATACCAACCCACGCAGGTATCATTGTCATGTGTTCCTGTATAACAAACGCAATTCTTTGGAAATGTATGCGGCATATGTGTATTCTCTTCTAAATCATCAAACGCAAACTGGAGTACTTTCATTCCCGGGAATCCGAGCTCATCGCGCAGTGCTTCTACTTCCGGAGTGATGATTCCAAGATCTTCTGCGATAATTGGCAGATTCTCTCCCAATTTTGCCTCTATGGCACGGAACAGTTCCGCACCCGGTCCCTTCTTCCATTTTCCATTGATTGCAGTATCTTCCCCATATGGAACCGCCCAGAAAGTCTCAAATCCACGAAAATGGTCAATACGCAGATAATCCGTCATCTGTAATTGTGCCTGAATACGGTCGATCCACCACTGATAGCCCGTCCGTTTGTGCTCATCCCATCGGTAAAGTGGATTTCCCCACAACTGGCCGGTCGCACTGAAATAATCCGGCGGAACTCCTGCTACTGTTTGTGGATACCCCTTGCTGTCAAGATCAAACAATTCCTTGTGGGTCCATACATCTGCACTGTCTCCGGACACAAAAATAGGAATATCTCCAATAATCTGAATACCGCGTTCATTCGCATATTCTTTTAAACGATACCACTGCTGAAAGAACAGAAACTGG
Organism: Lachnospiraceae bacterium; assembly: GCA_051878935.1. Lineage (GTDB taxonomy): Bacteria > Bacillota > Clostridia > Lachnospirales > Lachnospiraceae > CANQDT01. Next base: position 18,047 of record JBJELB010000004.1, read on the forward strand.
ATGAATTTATAATAACCGGTTTCTTTTTTTCGCACTGCAGACAGTTTTTTTCTCTCTTGGGCATCTGCGAAACGGTATGGTTTCTCCCATTCAATCCAGGGTCTTCCTTCATGTTCATCTTTTAATGCCATAAATAACGCATAATCTGATAACCATTTTGTTTTTCGGCAAAACGCCCGGAACTGTTTTTTCAGTTCATCATGTTCCCCTTCACAAAAATGCTCATAAGCAATATGTAACACCTTTGTCTTATATTGAATCACACTGCCATAATCTACCTGCAGCGGGTCCCAATCCGGTTTTTCCGGCATTTCCTCGTAGGACAACAGTCCTTGTCCGGCTAACATGTCCGGACTAATCAAGAGCGGCTGTCCTGCAAAGGAAGAAAAGGATTGATATGGCGAATCACCAAATCCTGTATTTCCTAACGGCAGCACCTGCCACAGCGCCAATCCCGACTTTACCAAAAAATCAACAAACTGATAAGCTCCACCTCCCAAATCTCCAATACCATAAGCACTTGGGAAGGATGTCGGATGTACCAGCACCCCTGCCATCCGTTGTTCTGTCAATAAATCATATTCTACATGAAGAGTCATAGTCCTCCTCCATTTCTAATCTTATTGTCATTTCGCATTTGGAAACAAAAGAACCATTTAATGTTAAATCGTATTTAATGCAGTAGATAAAAGGCTCTGTTTCTATCTGCTTTATCTCATTCGTAAAAATCTCCATCCGGAAGCTTCCATATGAATGACGATAGTAGGTTGTATTCTTCACTCCCTGACGATACAGCATATGGGAATCAATGCTTCCTTTCTTGGTCACTTCCATTCCGGTTTCATCGATCTTAATAATATTTTTTGTAACCTGACCATCCTGCTCTTCATGATATGCAATATAGTGTTTGCCATTATGTATATGATGCGTCGCCGGACAGGTTATAACTACAGGAGTATCCCTGTCTACGTCGTATTGAATCGTAGAAATTGTAACAGTACTGTTCACATTCATATTATCTTCTCTCGTATGCAAGCTTTATCAATTTGTCCAGCAATGCCGGTTTATCTATTCCCTTTGCTTCCCACAGCATCGGATACATACTGATCGAGGTAAAGCCCGGCAGGGTATTAATCTCATTGAATACAATATCATTCGTACCTTGCTCGAGGAAGAAATCCACACGTGACAGACCGAACCCATCCACAGCCTGAAAAATACATACTGCACATTCTCGAACCTTATCTTCAACGCCTTCCGGAAACTCCGGATGAATCACGGTTTTAGACTCTGCATTATGATATTTTGCATCAAAATCATAAAATGCTGCATCCGTCGCCGATAAAATCTCACCAACACCGGAAGCTTGCACTTCCTCTCCGCCTAACACGGCACATTCAATCTCCCGACCTAGAATCGTCTCTTCCACCAGAATCTTAGTGTCATGCTCCAGAGCTTCATACAGCGCCCGGACTAATTCATCCCGGTTCTCTGCTTTTGAAACTCCTTTGGAAGAACCTGCATTGGACGGCTTCACAAAAACCGGATAGTCCAATCGTTTCTCAATTCTTTCTATGGTTTTATCCATTTGTGCAAAATCACGTTTCACAACCGGCTCCCATTGTGCCTGTCGGATGCCCAGTTGATTCACAATGATTTTCGTGTAAAATTTATCCATTGATACTGCCGATGCCAAAACACCACAGCCAACATAAGGAATCTTTGCCAGTTCCAACAATCCCTGAACGGTTCCATCCTCACCATATAATCCGTGCAGAACAGGGAAAACAACATCAATTTTTCTGGTTGACATTCCTCCCGGTCCCATCATTACCAGTTCCTGCTTTGTTGCATCCGGAGAAATAATAGCCTGTATCTGAGAATTTCTCCAGCTTCCATCTGCAATAGAAGCACTATCCAAGGTCAGCAGCCACTGCCCCTCTTTTGTAATACCAACCGGTACCACATCATATTTATCATCTGCAATATTGGAAATGACCGTCTGCGCCGATATACAAGATATGTCATGTTCGGACGACTGACCGCCAAATAAAACTACGACTGTTTTCTTTTCCATTCTCTTACCTGCTTTCTGCTTTTATGCCTATCCTCAATTCTAGAATTATACTATAAATCAGGCAATTAGACAATAGTTTGATTCCTTCTTGACAGGAGTTTATAACTTCTATATTGTATACCTAAAACGATGGAAAATGGGGGATATTATGAAAAGCACAATATCTACAACAATAGAATCTATGACATACGGTCATGACATTTCCAATCAGGATTTAAAAACAATACTGGAAACGGATGTATGGGATGATTTACTCTTTGCTAACGCAGACCGTGTACGACGGGAACGATATGGAACAGATGTCTACATCCGTGGTTTAATTGAGATCAGTAATTATTGCAAAAACAACTGCTACTACTGTGGCATCCGTTGTGGCAACAGCAAAGCAATCCGTTACCGTCTGACAGAAGAAGATATTCTGGAATGCTGCAAAGAAGGATATTCTTTAGGATTTCGCACCTTTGTACTACAAGGTGGTGAAGATATTGCTTTCAGTGACGATAAGATATGCCACATTGTCTCCTCTATCAAGAAACATTGGCCGGATTGTGCCGTTACTCTGTCTCTGGGAGAAAAAGCATATGCTTCCTACCAGTCTTATTTTGATGCAGGAGCAGACCGTTATTTGTTACGACATGAAACGGCAAACGAAGAACACTATCACAAGCTCCATCCTCACACCATGAGTCTGACAAAACGGAAAGAATGCTTATACGCATTAAAGGATATCGGCTACCAGGTTGGTTCCGGATTCATGGTTGGCTCTCCCTTCCAGACAACAGAACATATCATATCCGACCTGCGTTTTCTGCAAAAGCTTCAGCCTGACATGATCGGCATTGGTCCCTTTATTACCCATGCAGACACGCCATTTTGCCATCACAAAAACGGTGATATGCAGCTTACACTGCGACTCATTGCCATCCTGCGCTTATTATTTCCACATGCATTGCTCCCATCTACTACGGCT
>JBJELB010000005.1:0-20712 GCA_051878935.1 Lachnospiraceae bacterium
CAATGTCTTTCTTAAACCGGAAAACGGTGCAAGAAAAAACAGATATGCACCGCAGCCAGCGCCAGTCCACCGGGGAAAACGACATATTCTTCATATTAGAGAGAGGTAAGGGACTATGTTTTTCATTTATTTTCTGTTATGGATCATTTTTAATGGAAAGATAACGTTAGAAATAACGATATTCGGTATCGTGATTGCAGCAATCATGTATGCATTTTCCTGCAAGTTTATGGACTGGAGCCCAAAACGGGATATTCATTATGCGAAGAATATCGGATATGCGTTTTATTATGTTGGAGTTTTGCTCACAGAGATACTGAAAGCAAATATTGCAACGATTCGTATGATTTTTTCTGTAAAGTATATACGTGAGCCGGTGTTGGTAAAATTTCAGACGAGATTAGAGTCAAACTTCCTAAAAACAATACTGGCTAATTCGATTACCCTGACACCGGGAACGATAACAGTTTCCATGAAAGACAATGAAATGGTAGTACATTGTCTGGATAAAGATTTTGCTGAGGGCATCGAGGATTCGATATTTGAACGTATTTTATTGCGATTGGAGTCGAAAGGAGGAAAAACACATGAGTAATGCATATCACTATTTGTTTTTAGGGTGCCTCATTGTGTTGGCATTAATCCTGTTTCTATGCTTGATTCGTGCCTGCCTGGGACCTAAGGTTGCAGACCGTATCGTTTCTATCAATATGATGGGAACGATTGTAATCGTTATGATTGCCATTCTTGCCATTATGCTGGATGAGTCTTATTTGATTGATATTTGTATTATCTATGCCATGATCAGTTTTCTGGCGGTAATTGTTTTAACTAAAATCTATTCCGGAGTTTATTCGGAGCAACATCAGGATGATGAGTCAGATCAGAAAGGAGACAAATAAATGCAGGTATTAGAATGGATTCGTTTTATTGCAGGAGCTTTGTTTTTGATAGTGGGTGTATCTGTTTTTGTGATTGAGATTTTAAGCGTTTTTCATTTGAAGTATTCCTTAAACAGAATGCATGCGGCAGCAACAGGTGATACACTTGGCATTCTGTTTTGTTTGATTGGCCTGATTATTTTTTCCGGTTTTTCCTTTACAACACTAAAACTTTTGCTGGTAATTCTGCTCTTATGGGCTGCATCACCGGTGTCTTCCCATCTGATTGCCAGAATGGAAGTACAGACCAATGAAGAAGAAGGACGTTATGAGGAGATTGAGAGATAATGCAGATTTTTAATGTAATATTACTTATATTTTTAGTTGTCTGTGCAATTGCAGCAAGTGTGTCAAAGAATTTGTTAAATACTGTTTTGATTTTTATGTCCTACAGTTTGATTATGTCTATTATATGGATTTTATTGGAATCACCGGATTTGGCTATTACGGAAGCAGCAGTTGGTGCCGGAGTTACTTCAGTCTTATTCTTTGTTACATTAAAGAAAATACATGCGATGGCGGAGGAGAATAAAAATGAGCAAAATGATGCCGGAAAATGAATATAAAAAGACAAAAGCCGGTCGATTTATGAGATTTATGAAGGGTGACAAGGATCCTTATTTCGATCAGGTTGAAATGAAGAAGCTGGAGGAATCTGAACTCAATCATGACAAAGAGCAGGAGGAGATGCTTGAGGAAAGACGCAAGCTTCACAGTAGTGCCTATGATTTGTCAAAGAACACAGAGGTAAAGGCATTTGGTCATTTATATCGTATTTTATCTGTAGGACTGACTGTCATATTAATCGCTGTCTTATTGATGATGGTTTCCCAGTCACCCTCAGTTGGAGAGGCTGATAATCCGGGTAGCAACACCGTATCGGAGCGTTATATTACAAAGGGAATGCAGGAAACGGGTGCAGTCAATGTCGTAACCGGTATGATTCTGGATTACCGTGCTTTTGATACCTTCGGTGAATCAAATGTCTTGTTTATGGCCACTATTTGCGTATTTATTCTGCTGCGTCTGGATAAAGATAAGAATGGTAAGAGCGATAAAAAGGCAAAGGCGGAAGCAAACGACAGAAAATTTGAACCGAAAAATGATGTTATCCTGCAATGTGTTGCCAAGATATTAGTGCCATTTATTATTTTATTTGGTATTTATGTTATCTTAAACGGACACCTTTCACCGGGAGGAGGATTCTCCGGTGGTGCGATCATCGGTGCGGGATTCATTCTGTATCTGAATGCATTCGGATTCAAAAAAACAGAACGTTTTTTCACTGCCAATACGTATAAATGGGTTTGCTTCTCGGCATTATCCTTCTATTGCCTGGCAAAGAGTTATTCTTTCTTTACCGGTGCAAATCATTTGCATAGCATTATTTCAACAGGAGTTCCGGGCAGAATACTGAGTGGTGGTTTGATTCTGTACCTGAATATTTGTGTCGGCATGGTCGTCGCCTGTACCATGTACGCATTCTATGCGATGTTCCGTAAGGGAGGCTTTTAATTATGAACTATGCAAATTTACTAAATAATTATGGGGAAGCGGTTGCAATGATTCTTTTTGGAATCGGCTTCTGTAATCTGCTGCTTCAAAAAAACCTGATTAAAAAGATTATTGGTTTAAATATCATGGATACAGCAACGTATCTGTTTCTGGCTGAGAAGGGTTATATCAGCGGGCGGGTAGCCCCTATTATTGTAGATGGTGTTCAGTCAGTCGAGCGCTATATTAATCCGGTTCCAAGTGGACTGGTTTTGACAGGTATTGTGGTATCCGTTTCGGTAACCGCGTTAATGTTATCATTGACGATTCGTCTCTATCGCAGATACCATACGCTGGATCTGGATGAAATATCACTATTACTGAATAAAGAGGAGGATGAAGATGCAAACCGTTAATTTTTATCAAAACATCCCGTTCTTCTGTATCATTGTTTCGATGCTTTCAGGGACGGTCTCCTCTGTTTTAAATGGAAAATGGGCAAAACGTCTGAATATGTTTGTTGTTTCCGTTGTGGGAATTCTGTCGGCAGTCCTGCTGTATTATTTGTTGAATACAGGTGAAAGTTTTACCTATATGATGGGCCATTTTCCTGCTCCCTGGGGAAATGAGATTCGTGCCGGTGTTCTGGAAGCACTGATGGCATTGTTCTTTTGCATCGTTATGGTTTTATGCCTGACAGGAGGCAGAAGTCACATTGAAACAGAAGTGGAATATGGCAAACAGAATCTTTATTACATTCTGGTAAATCTGTTATTGAGTTCTCTGCTCGCATTGATTTATACGAATGACCTGTTTACTGCTTACGTGTTTGTTGAGATTAATACTCTTGCAGCATGTGGTTTGATTATGATACGTCAAAACGGACGTACGATTGAGGCGGCAACCCGCTATATGATTATGAGTTCTCTGGGTTCCGGTCTGTTGCTGATTGGATTATGTATTTTATATGACTGCACCGGACATCTGCTGATGAGCAATGTAAAAGAGAGTGTTACGATGCTGGTACAATCCGGCACATATCATTTGCCTTTGGTCGTAGCGATTGTCTTTATCTGTGTAGGCTTGGCGATTAAAAGTGCTTTGTTCCCATTTCATTCCTGGCTTCCGGATGCATATGGATATTCTACAACGTCAAGTGCCGCAATTTTATCCAGCTTAGTATCGAAAGGATATATTTTTCTGTTAATTAAGATATTTTATCGTGTGATAGGATTTAATGTAATCTGTGAAAGTAAGATTACGAATATATTTTTTGTATTTGGCTTATGCGGAATGATTTTTGGTTCTCTGAGTGCCATTCGGGAAAATGATATCAGAAGGATGATAGCATTTTCTTCTGTTGCACAGATAGGATATATTTATATGGGACTGGGACTTGGTACAACTCTGGGTATTGTGGCAGCAATCTTTCATATATTCTCTCATGCTGCGACAAAGAGTATGTTGTTTATATCAGGTGTTGGATTATCCGATGTTTCCGGAAAAAGCAAAAAATTTATAGATTTGACCGGTTCCGGATTCCGGAATCCGATAGCAGGTTTTGGATTTTTGATTGGCTCCCTGTCAATGGTTGGTATTCCGTTGTTTTCCGGATTTGTCAGTAAACTTTTATTCTCACAGGCAGGTATTCAGACCACATACAAAATGCTGCCGACATTGATTTGTCTGGCAATTAGTACGATTCTGAATGCGATTTATTTTATGAAGACGGTGATTCGTATTTATACACCGGTAAATACCCGGTTCCGTAGTATGAAATGGAATCAGAATATCGTGTATACCGTTACCATACTTGTGTTTGTTGTTTTAAATGTTGCCCTGGGTATGCTGTCAGATCCGATTGTGGATATGATTTATACAGGTTTGGGAATGTTTGCATAAGGAGGAACTATGACTGAAATTATTTGTATCCTGCTTCCGGTGGTTTTACCAATGGTAATGGGTGGACTCTTATGTGTAGTACCCCCATATAAAAAAAGAAGCAGTCTCATTACTTATACAACAATTGCTTTTATACTGTCATTTGTGACCTTGTTGGTTTCATACACCTGTTATGGAAGAAACTATGTAGTTTTCTACCTGACAAAAGAGTTACCTGTTATGTTTCGTGTTGACCGAATAGGGATTCTGTTTACAGCTGTATCATCATTGATATGGATATTATCGGGTATCTATTCCTTTGAATATATGAAGCATGAGCAGAATAATCAACGGTATTACGGGTTTTATCTGCTGGTGCTCGGAGTATTAAACGGACTTGCATATTCCTCAAATTTAGTTACCTTTTATACCTTCTATGAGTTTTTAACACTGTCATCCTTTATGCTGGTGTTACATAATCAAAGCAGAGAGGCTGTTATGGCAGGACTGAAATACCTTTTTTACTCCTTTTGCGGAGCCTATATGGCGTTATTTGGATTATATGCAGTGTATCAGTACGGTATTTCCTTTACCTTTACGAGCGGAGGAATCTTAAATATGGGAAAGGTGGCAGGGAATGAAGCATTTCTTCTTCTTGTTGCGTTTCTGATGTTGATTGGATTTGGGGTAAAAGCCGGTATGTTTCCAATGCATGCCTGGCTGCCAACGGCACATCCGGTAGCACCATCTCCTGCAAGTGCCGTGTTATCTTCCATTATAGTAAAAGCCGGAGTACTGGCAATCTTACGTGTCATCTATCAGATCTTTGGAACTGCTTTTTTGAAAGGAACATGGGTCCAGACAGCATTTATCATACTGGCTTGCATCACCGTCTTTATGGGTTCCATGCTGGCATTTCGAGAAAAGCTGTTGAAGAAGCGGCTGGCATATTCTACCGTCAGTCAGGTGTCCTATATTCTGCTGGGATTGGCAGTTTTTCAGGAGGATGCTTTTGTAGGTGGAATGTTACATTTCGTCGGACATGCACTTGTAAAATGTACACTCTTTCTTGTTGCAGGTGCTATCATCTATAAGACCGGTTGCACCAGAGTAGAAGAGTTGCGGGGAATCGGTAAAAAGATGCCGGTAACAATGGCATGCTTTACGCTGGCTGCGCTTGGTTTGATCGGAGTTCCTCCGACAGGCGGCTTCGTGAGCAAGTGGTATTTGGCAATCGGCTCACTGAAATCGGATTGCGGTATTCTCGCCTATATCATTCCGGTTATCTTATTAATCAGTGCATTACTGACAGCATATTATCTGCTCCAAATTACGATAATCGGATTCTTTCCGGGGCGCGATTTGAAATTTGATGAGAAACAACGGTGTGACGCTTCACCGGTTATGCTGGTTCCAATGATTATTATTTCTGTTTTGTCATTACTGATTGGAATGTTCCCACAAGGGATGATTACAATGATTCGTGCGATGGCAGCGGGATTATTGGGTTAGGAGATAAAATATGAATGAATATATGATGTTAGTGGCAATATTACTTCCCATCGTTGGTGGTGTAGTAATTCCACTTATAAAATGGAAAAATCGTACCGCCATGTTAGTCTATACGGAACTCTTAACAATGGTGACGTCGGTCATAGTTCTGGCTTTGCTGATATTCCGGCCAACTGCAATTTGTACGGTGCTTTATTTCCCGGGAAATCTGTCTGTTGCCTTTCATCTGGATGGACTGGCGAGCCTCTTTGCAGGTCTGATAGCTGTGTTATGGCCTTTTTCAGTATGCTATTCCATGGAGTATATGAAACATGAGAAAAGAGAACGCTTTTTCTTTATGTTTTATGTGATGACTTATGGTGTGACTCTTGGAATTGCCATGAGTGCGAATATTATGACGATGTATTTCTTTTATGAATTACTTACATTGGTTACCGTACCTCTGGTTTTGCATACTTTAACGAGAGAGGCAATTCACGCGGCCAGAAAATATATATACTATTCTCTTGGTGGTGCGGCGTTCGCATTCCTTGGAATGGTGTTTCTTGTCATTTACAGCACGAATTCAGCATTTACTTATGGAGGATTTTTGAATCTTGCCAAAGTTGGAGGCAAAGAGAACTTATTGCTTTTGATTTATGTTTTTGCATTTTTTGGTTTTGGTGTCAAAGCTGCTGTCTGTCCGTTTAATTCATGGTTACCGACAGCAGGTGTGGCGCCTACTCCGGTCACTGCGTTGTTACATGCGGTTGCAGTAGTAAAATCGGGTGCCTTCGCAATCATCCGATTGACATATTACTGTTATGGAGTCGATTTTCTGAAAGGAACAGTAGCACAATATGTCGTTATGACAGCGGCCATTATCACGATTCTGTATGGATCCGGTATGGCTGTGAAAGAAAGACATCTGAAGAGACGTCTGGCATATTCAACGATCAGTAATCTGAGTTATATTCTGTTTGGAGTTACCATTATGACTCCATTGGGATTCGTTGGTGCATTGGCTCATTTGGTATGTCATGCCTTTATGAAGATTGCTTCTTTCTTCTGCGCAGGCGCCGTGATTTATAAAACAGAAAAGAATTATATATATGAGTTGAACGGACTGGGACGAAAAATGAAAAAAGTATTTGCAGTCTTTACGATATCTTCCTTTGCTTTAATGGGTGTTCCGGGACTTTGTGGATTTATCAGTAAATTTTATTTAAGTAAGGCAGCCTTTGTCAGTGGAAATAAACTGGCATATCTGGGAGTTGCCGTATTACTGGTTTCTGCTTTATTAACAGCTATCTATATGCTGACAATTGTGATTAGGGCATATTTCTCACCGGAGGAAATATCCGATAGAAAGGAAGATACAGCAGTTGTTAGTGATCCGGGATGGCAGATGATTTTGCCACTTGTCTTTTTTGTCTGCATCATGTTCCTATTGGGTTTATATAGTCATCCGTTGATTGCTTTTTTGGAACAGATAGCAAAAGGATTACTTTAGGAGGGAGATAACATGGGCTTACATTTTACAATTGATTCTTTTCGACTGCTGCAGGTACTTCTTTCTATCTACATGTGGCTGGTAGCTCTCATCTTTGCGGTGCCCTTTTTTCGGAAAACAGAACAAGAAGGATTTCGTAGAAAGAGAGTATATATCGTTACCCTGTTGACTCTTTTGGCGACAGTATTAGTCTTTCTATCGGCAGACTTCTATACATTGTTCCTCTTTTTTGAGTGGATGTCATTACTGTCTTTCCTATGGGTTATTCAGGACGAGAGTACACAAGCTCTTCATGCAGGAAAGGTATATCTTGCAGTTGGTATATTAGGCGGATTAGTGATGCTGATGGGTATCTTTTTGAATTATGCATTACCGGGTCAGCATCCATATGCAGTTGCTGCCTGTCTGCTGTTCGGTTTTGGTTCTAAAGCAGGAATTCTGTTTCTGCATGTGTGGATGGCAGGTGCTTACACACAGTCACCATCGCCGGTAAGTGCGTTGTTTTCAGGAATGTTGAGTAAAATCGGTGTTTTTGGAATCATTATGATATCTACTATGATATTGCCGGGAGATAAAACATGGGGACTCCTGATTCTATCGTTAGGTGCTGCGACCATGCTTGCAGGAGCTTTTCTTGCTATTTTTCAGGTGAATTTCAAGAGAATGCTTGCATACTCCAGTATGTCACAAATAGGATTTATTCTTATCGGAATCGGAATGTATACGATGCTGATACATGAATCAGAAGCACTCTGGAACGGCATTGTTTTATACATGGCAAATCATTCCATCTGCAAATTAATCTTTTTCCTGATTGCCGCTATATTGGGTATGAATCTGGAAAGCCTGGATATCGATTCCATCCGTGGGTTTGGACGCCATAAAAAGGGATTGCATATCTGTTATGCCCTGTCTGCTCTTGGTATATCCGGTATTCCGTTTTTCAGTGGTTATATCAGCAAAACTTTGTTGCATGAATCTTTATTGGAAGGAATGGCAGCCTTTCCGGAGATAGCAGTTTATCTAAAAGTGATAGAGATATTGTTCCTGTTATCGGGTGGATGTACTCTGGCATATATGTTGAAATTTTATGTAGTTATATTCTGGGAGCAGCCGAAGGAGGAAAGAAAGACATACTGGTCACTGCCATGTGCAGTATCACTCATCCTGACAGCTTGTGTCATTCCGGTTGTCGGAATTTTATGCATATTCCGTAATTCGATGTTCTTGACGTGGGAATCACTGTCCGGTGCCTGTATCAGTATCATTTTCGGTTTACTGCTGTATGGTATCCTGATTCGGCATGGAATCCGTGATCGTCATGTATCTTTGAAATATGCGAATCTTGCCGATACAATCTATGAGCCGGTATTCATGAAGATATTACCGGCGGTCTTTGGCTTTTTCTGCAGGATTCTGGATAGTCTGGCAGATACAATTGTAGTTTTTTTGAGAAAGACCATTTTCGCGGATAAGGCATTACCAATAGAACTGGAAATGGGAAATCATGTCACATATTATCTGGGAATGCTTGTTGACAAACTGATTCTGTGTTATTGTAGGATTATGAAAAAAGAAAGAATTCAGAAGTCCTATGTCCATGAATTTGCTGTGTGGTATGAGAAGGTGAACGAGAACAACCGCATTATTGCACGGAGTTTGTCATTCGGATTGCTGGCATTTACATTGGGCTTAATTGCAACTGTATTGTATCTGATGATGTTTTAGGAGTTGAGAACAAGTATGAATGGAAACGAATCAAAGCGTGCCAAACTGGCAATGGATTATTTTAAGGAAGGCTATAATTGTTCACAGGCTGTATTTCTGTCATTTGCAGACTGCTATGATATGGATATAGAAACAGCAAAGAAGCTGAGTTCCTCCTTTGGTGGTGGTATGGGCAGACTGAGAGAGGTCTGTGGAGCAGTCACCGGTATGTTTATGGTTGCCGGTATGCTGTATGGTTATGATTCTCCAACTGACCAAATTGCTAAGAAGATGCATTATGCAAGAATTCAGGAGCTGGCAGAGAGATTCAAACAGGAAAACAGATCGATTGTCTGCCGTGAACTGCTGGGCTTGTCACAAAAAAAGGAGTCACCGGAACCGGAGCTTCGGACTGCGGAATATTATAAGAAGAGACCTTGTGTGGAATTAGTAGGAATGGCTGCTGCAATTATGGAAGAGTATCTTTGGGAAAACCCTTATGAAGAAGCGTGAGTGGATCATCGTTTTTCTTCTTCTGCTCATCTCTGCGTCTGCTCTGTTTGTATGTCTGTCCGGCAGGAGAGACGGCGCGAAAGTATTCGTGCGTCAGGACGGAGAGGTGATACGTGAGTATGCATTGGATGAAACAGTAAGAGAAACAATTACAACGAATGATGGCAGCAATACATTTGCCATTCAGAATCATACGGTTATCATGCTGGAGTCGAACTGTCCAAACCATAACTGTATTAGACAAGGAGTCATAGCTAAGACTGGTGAATCCATCGTCTGTTTACCACACAAACTGATCATTACGATTGAATAGTAAAGGGGAAATTTATGAGAGCTGTATATCCCGGGAGTTTTGATCCTGTAACAAACGGACATCTTGATATCATAAAAAGATCGGCAGCGGTCGTCGATCATTTAATCATTGGTGTATTGAACAACAGCAAAAAGCAACCTCTTTTTTCTGTGGAGGAGAGAGTGGAATTGTTAAAGTCTGTCACGAAGGAGTTTCCTAACGTAGAGGTTCAAGCCTTCGATGGCATGACGGTTGAGTTCGCGAAGAAAAATGATGCACAGCTCATTGTGCGAGGTTTGCGTGCTGTGACGGATTTTGAAAATGAAATGCAGATTGCTCAGACCAATCACAGTCTGGAGCCTTCGATTGATACGATGTTTCTGACAACCAGTCTGGAATATGCTTTTTTAAGTTCAACGATTGTGAAAGAAGTCGCATATTATCATGGCGACATCTCTCATTTTGTTCCTCCTGTTGTACAGGAAAGTATTCAAAATAAGATGAAAGCATTAAGAAACGGAAACATTGACGAATAAGAGGGAAGATGTTATATTAATAGCCATTGGAGGTCGATACTATGAAATTTATAAAAACACCGGTAAAGGGCATGAATGACTTTTTACCATCCGATATGCGTTTGCGTGATTATGTGATCGGATTGATTAAAGATACTTACGGCAGTTTTGGATTTACGCCGATTGAAACACCATGTGTAGAACATATTGAGAATCTGTCCAGTAAGCAGGGCGGAGAGAATGAAAAATTAATTTTCAAAATTTTGAAACGTGGGGAAAAATTGAATTTATCTGAGGTTTCATCGGAGAGCGATTTGGTGGACAGCGGACTGCGTTATGACCTGACAGTTCCTCTTTCCCGTTATTATGCAAACAATATGAATGTCTTACCGGCACCGTTTAAGGCGCTGCAGATTGGTGATGTCTGGCGGGCAGACCGTCCGCAGAAAGGAAGATTTCGTCAGTTTACCCAATGTGACATTGATATTCTCGGTGACGAATCCAATATGGCAGAGATCGAACTGATTTCTGCGACAACCACATTGCTGGGAAAATTGGATTTTACAGAGTTTAAAGTTCGCATCAATGACCGTCGTATCTTAAAAGCGATGGCATTATCCTGTGGTTTCCCGGAGGATGCTTTGGATAAAGTATTCATTACGCTGGATAAGATGGACAAAATCGGACTGGAAGGTGTAAAAGAAGAGTTATTAAAGGATGGTTATTCAGAAGAAAGCGTATCTCAGTATATGTCTTATTTTGATGGCATTTCGGATGATTTATCCTGTATGGTATATGGAGAACAGTTAGAAGGCTTTCTTGAAGCTGGAATATTGGAGCGTCTGCAGCAGGTGATAGATTGTGTCAATGCCATGAAGACCTCTGACTTTGCGATTGTATTCGATCCAACGCTGGTTCGTGGTATGTCTTATTATACGGGAACAATTTTTGAAATCGAAATGAAAGAATTCCATTCTTCCGTTGCCGGAGGCGGAAGATATGATGAGATGATAGGAAAATATTCGAATACAAAGGTTCCGGCATGCGGATTTTCTATTGGCTTTGAGCGTATCATCACAATCCTGAAGGACAGAAACTATGAAGTTCCTTCCACGAAGAAAAAAGTAGCATTTTTAGTGGAAAAGAAGGTTGCCGGAGAAAAGCTGCAGGAGATGTTCCGTGAAGCAGCTGCCCTACGTATGGAGGGAGTTTCCGTATCGATTTCTGTCCGTAATAAAAACGCGAAATTCCAAAAGGAAAAATTGAGAGCGGAAGGATATGAAGAATTCAAAGAATTCTATCGGGATTAAGGAATGAAAGATACAGTGATCTTTGATTTGGATGGTACGCTACTGGATACCCTGACATCGATTGCAGAGGCAGCCAATCATACCCTGCGAGATTTGGGGCTGCCGGTTCATGAGCACCGTGCATACTGCTATATGGTTGGTGACGGACCGGATATACTGGTGAAACGTTTTTTAACGGCAGCCGGTGATCAGAATGCATCACTTTATCCGCAGGCACGGGCAATCTACCAGCAGTATTTCGAACAGACCTGCCTTCACTGTGCTCCCTATGATGGAATTACAGAATTGATAGATACACTTTCCAACAGGCAGTTGAGATTGGCAGTCTTGTCCAATAAGCAGCATGCACAGACTGTTGATATTATACAGACTGTTTTTGGTAAGGAACGGTTTGCCTGTATCCGTGGACAACAACCCGGGTTTCCGATAAAGCCGGATCCGGCAGGAGTACATGAGATCTGTAAGGTTCTTGAGGTAACCCCGGAAGAATGTATCTATGTTGGTGATACGAATGTTGATATGCAGACCGGTCATGCAGCAGGCATGTTTACCATCGGAGTGACTTGGGGATTCCGAACAGAAGAGGAATTAAGAGAATATCATGCAGATGCCATCATCCATCATCCATTAGAACTGTTAGAGTATTTTGACGAATGTGGGTGAAGGGCTGTGAATAGTAATATAAAAAGAACCTTTCGACTAATGCCATGACATTGGTCGAAAGGTTCTTTTTGTTTGCTCGGGCCCGTGTAAAGCACAAAATCTTTTTTTGAATGATATATTTCTGAAAGTAAGGATTAAGTATGCAAAAATATACGAGGCGATTAACAAATAGTTTGACAATATGATGCATATACCGTAAAATAAATATAAAATTAAAATGTAAAATGAATTAAATTTAAGCGCAATCTTAGTCTCAGAGAAGTTCCGACGAGTTTATGTATTAATAATTCGTTGTTTATATAAAAGTAACTTGTTATCATGTGGATGAAAATACGGGGTGATACTATGAAGAGTAAGAAAATTAAGTTGATAATTGTTCGAGGAACTTCCCTTCTGCTATTTGTATTCTGTTTTATGGTATTGCAGAATGTTGTAGCAAAAGCAAAAGAAAGAACCAATGGTTTTACAGTGAGTTCTGATGGTCCGGTTGAAATACATCTGAATTCAAGGGAAGGAATACCATTATCTGATGCGAACATTACAGTAAACGGTAGTGAAACGACAACAGATGAAAATGGTATAGCACAATATGAATATTTAGAATCAGGAACTTATGAGATATCAATAGAGCCGGTAACATTGGATGATGGTACGGAAATATATTATACAACAGAACCAGTCACTTCAATAGCATTTACAGATACTATTATATTAAGTAAATCGCGGGCAATATTAGAGGCTGACGGAACCAGTCAGGTGGCATTGTATACACAGGACTGGGGAGCGTGTGTATCGGATTGGGCTTTGTATTATTATGATGAGGATTATCCGTGCATTGCTACAAGTGGTGGAAGTGTTGAAATTGGTTATACATCCTATGTTGATATTGTGTCAATCAATGCGAGTGGATTACCGTCTGCTTGGGATGTGTACTCGATTGGTGGCAGTATTTATTGTAATATTTCATCGAATTCTGCATATGGATATTATACATATACCCTGACTGTTAGTGCAGATGAGAAGTATACCGGAGAAAGTGCCGGAACATATGATATTGATTGTGCACTCTACTATGGCGGAGAGACAAAAACAATGACAGTCTATGTATGTGATTATGATCTTGTTGAACTTGAGGGGGCGGTTGTATATGGTAATCTGGGTGCAACTCACGATGTATATGCAAGTGGTGTTACGGATTCGGATGGAAGGGTTATATTTGATGATTGGGAGATTCGCGATAATGAACCAAGAACCATCACGCTAGAATGCAATGGTTACATTTCAGAAACTCATCTATTCGTACCGGAGTACTATGCACCGGAGATGGAATATTGGGAGGATTTGTTAGTTCAACCAGCAATGGGTGCATTAACAATCAATGTGAATGATACCATAGGTGAACTGAAAGAGTGTAATATCAAGATAAGTACTTCAGAGCAGTCGTTCTTTTCTAAAACAAATGAGAATGGAATAATGGCACCAATTTCCTTGAATTATGGCACATATATGGTAGAGATTCAAAAGGATGGGTATCAGACGATTTCGAAGGAGGTAGTGCTGGATGCGGAACATGAAGAAATTACCCTGACAGAAACAATGATACCTCTTTATCCAAGAACAATTGATATAACACTTATAATGGACGAAGTTCTTTTAGACGATGCATATATGGAAATCAGAGGGGAACGATTTTGTTCAGATGCGGAAGGAAAAATACAAATTGAAAATGTTCTTGGGACAAAGTATTCTGTTATGTTTGGGAAAAGGGAATGCCTTTCCCAGAATAGGATGATTGATCTGACCGCCGGGGATTATGAAGCCACCATCCATATGGATTGGGAAACTGACTTGAGATTCTATACAATTGAAGATTTTGTTAAGAGAATTGATGGTGGAGATGATTATTTAGCTCTGGTTAATCAATTAGATAAGGCAAGTATCATAGGGGAAGGTTTTGCAGCAGATGAAACAACCATGTATGAATGGCGACCTCTTATGAGTAATGCGAAACAAGTATCAGCAGGACGTAATCATTGTCTGGTCTTAAAGAACGATGGAACGGTATGGGCTATGGGCAGAAATACCTACGGTCAATTGGGAACAGGTGACACAACAGACAGGAATACATTTACAGAGGTTTCTAATTTGACAGATGTAGTACAAGTTACTACTGGATTAAATTCCAGTTATGCACTTAAAAGTGATGGAACGGTATGGGCCTGGGGACATAACCAATATGGGCAGCTGGGAAATGGGTCGAATATAGATTCTGGAATACCTGTTCAGGTATCCAATCTTACGGGTATTAACCAAATTGATGCAGGGAATAATCATGCAGTAGCTATTACTTCCAGTAGTGCGGCATATACCTGGGGAAGTAATCTGTATGGACAGTTAGGAAATGGAACAAATACGGATAGAAATATACCTGTGAAAGTATTCGCAGCCATTGATTATCCGTTATATATTGCAGCAGGTGGAGACTGTACATTTATCATCAAGGAACTGGGAACCGTTTGGGGGTGTGGTTATAATTTAAACGGAGAACTGGGAATAGGAACCTATGAAAACGTTAATTATTTGGCTCAAAATCCGTACATTACAAATGCAATTCGTATATCGTCAGGAAGTAGTCATGCATTGATTCAATGTTATGATGGTACCGTCTATGCAACCGGTAATAATTTATACCATGCGGTTAGTCAGAATGATATAACAAAGGCATGCAAACCGCAAAAGGTGCTTGGAATTCGAAATGCCAAATATATTCATGCAGGAAATGGGTACAATGCAGTGGTTACAAAAGATAATGAGTTGTATACGTGGGGCCGTAATACAGAAGGACAGTTAGGAACAGGTGATACTGTTGATCGGAAAGCACCGGAACTTATAGAAGGAGTTCATTTGAGCAGAGGAAATACAACGCTAGAGGACGCCATCGATATATCCACATTGGCTAATGCAAATCAGACCATGGAGGATGCGATTTCTGTGGCAGGACAGCATCGTTTTTATAAAATAATACCGTCTTATTCTGCTTCTTATACTTTTGAATCAGTAGGAAGTAATGATACCTATGGGTATCTCAAAAATAGTAGTGGAACTCAACTAGCTTCAAATGATGATTCCGGTGCTGGATTGAATTTTAAAATTACTTATTCCTTGACAGCGAATACTGAATATATATTAGAAGTTAAGGCGTGGAGTTCAAGTAGGACCTTTGAATATACACTTCATGCAAAACATAACAAAACTATTACAAAGAATGATGTGGTACAGGAAACGAATCCAAAGCTGTATACTGCACTTATAGATACCGATAAAGAGTTGGATGCTGATAAAGATGGTACGATTACCATAGCTGAATTAGAAGGACTGACAGGTGCTTTGATATTAAGCAAGCATCAGATTGAAAATATCAACGGCTTGCAGGCGTGTACCGGAATTAGTAGTTTATACCTGGATCATAATTCTATTACGGATCTTACTCCAATATCCTGTCTGAATCAATTAACGTATTTAAATGTTGATGCTAACCAACTGACAAATCTGGATGCGTTATCCGGATTGACGGAACTGCGAACGTTGTCAGCAAAAGAGAATCAAATAACTCAGGTTAGCGGGATCAAACAAATGGATAAACTGACAAATCTGTATTTGGATTATAATCAGATAGTAAGTGTAGCTCCGATGACAAATCTGGATAAGCTAACCCATTTGTCCATATCACATAATAGCATTACATCAATAGCAGGGATAGCTAAGGTGCTGAGTTTGAGATATCTGAATTTAAGTGATAATCAGATTAGAAATGTGTATAGTTTGCAGGAATTATACCAGATGAAAGATTTACGGTTAAGCAATAATTCGATTACTTCCTTGTCCTCTTCCGGTATTTCATTACAACTGACGGATTACCGTCGCATTGCAGTAGATGGGAATGCATTTAATGCCACAGATGAGATGGATGAGATTGATAAAATTAATGCCAAGAATAAAGTTTATCAGCTAAGATAGGAGGGTTTGCTATGTTACAAAGAACCTGGAAACGCTTATTGTCACTGTTGTTATGTATTACTATGGTGCTTCCTTCTCTTTCTGTTGCTGCAGTAGAGGATAATACAGCTGACATAGTGAATGAATTGGAAAATATCGAAACTTCATGGGACAGATATAACAATGGTCTGAATATCAAGGAAAAGAATGAAGAGATTCGTGCAGAGAGAATTGCAGAAGTGTTTGGAACAGAAGAACCGGTAGAATATGAAGGGCCGTTAGGAAATGATGGTGAGCGAGAACCGGTATTAACAGAAACAGAACTGAAAGCAGAACTCCAAACTGCGGAAGCACAAGTGTCACTTGCGTCTACTACAGGTAATACCGATGATGAGTATGATTTAGTTGTGAGCCCTGCGTTTTTTAATAATACAAAACGGCCGGATTTAGATGGACGTGATATGTCATGTTATGTATCACCATATAATGGTGACCTGCAGTTAAACTTTGATGACCTATCATTGCCGGGTAAAAACGGTTTAGATTTGAATCTGACCCGTTTTTACAGCGGCGAGCAGTCAGCTGTGCAATATTCTCACACAAGGAGCGGAAATGAAAAAGCAATACCAAATACATATTATATGGAACGATATGGATTAGGCCTTGGTTGGTCGTTTGGGTTTCCTTCGGTTGAAGTGAAAAAAAGTGCTGTTAATAAAGAATTATATTATCATACGGGAGATGGGAATGTCTATCACTATATCAAACCAACTACGAGTTCTACTGAAACATACTATCAAACTAATCTTGAAAACTACTATACTGATAATGTTGTTTTTACGGATGGTGATACCGATTATATCAGAGGGGATTATCAATCGGAATATTCTTTTAAAGCTGCCGATAATACCATGCAGTATTTTGGAAGTCACGGAGAGTTACTTGCGATAGAAGACCGATATGGCAATGAGATTCAATTCGATTATGAAGATGTACCGGCCGAAAACTTACTAACAAGTGAAATTATACGCACCGGTTTGTCGACAGGGTCCGGTGGATGGAGCAGTGTTCTTGTAGACAGTGAAGATACAGGAGGAGAACGATATCTTAATTTTGATAGGACGTTATTGAATAACACGGTTGCTACTATCACGCTTCGACAGATTGTTTTGCCGAAGGATGTTGATAATTATCATGTATCATTTTCCTATGATGCCAAGTCTGATGATATGCATACTTTTGAGGGCTCTTTTTCCTATAAAGTTAGTGTATTGGATTATAATTATGATGTAATACATCAAACGGAGTCCATCGAATATACTCCGGATACCTATAATGAGAGTATCAAAATAGAACAAGATATTGATTTATCCATACTTGAGGATGGAGATGAACCGGCTTTTATGGCTTTCTCTATTAATATCATGAATGGTAAAAACAATATTGTATTTGACAATTTACGAATTTCACCATATCGTCCGAGATTATCAGAGATAAGAGACACGGTGAATCGAAAGCTAACGTTTTCTTATGTTGGTGATATGTATACTCGGTATGAGAACTGGGAAAATGCCGAGTTTCCTATTAGCGTAAACGTTTATGCACCAAATGAGACAACGCCATATCGTACATTAACATATGGAAGAAGAATGGCTCAGTGTAATGTGGAATATTCAAATGGATTTACTATCACAACGAGATATTTTAAACTCACCGGATGTGATAATGGTGATTATATTTCCGGCGTACAATATACATATGACAATGGTAAGGGCTCGGCAACGTATCGAACTGTTTCCAACAGTAATCGTTATTATAACTATTATAATAGACCAATGGTTAGTGCTGTCACACACAGAAATAGTACAACCTATTTTGAGTATGAACAAATACGAAAGGCTGTTGGATCCGGTTTTTTAGACTCGTACCGTGTTATCAAGAGTTATGAGAAATATTTATATAATGATAATGATGAGGATGGGCAGCAATTTGGCACAACAACCTATCAATATAATCTTGGTATCTATGCAGACGAAACAGGTTATGAACTTGGCACAGGCAGCATTAATACGGAGATAGCCACTCGAATTACTCATGCCAATGGTCAGCAAACAACAAATTATTATAGTATCCATACTTTTAGTGGGAACAAATTAAAAGAAGAGATATCATTACCGCTTCCGGATAAAGAGGTTACGGTAGAATCAGTCGGATATAACAAAGAAAAGATAACGAACGTTTATGAATATAATAGTCCTTATGCGATTACTTCACCATCATCTGTTGCAACGACAACATCAATTGGGACAGACAGCCTTACCACAACAGTGAAGTATGAGTATGATGCAACGACTTCATTGTTAACAAAAGAATCCATACCGTTAACAGCGGAGGAGCTTTCAGCCGACACCATTCCTGATGAAAAGTGGATGGTGACTACCTATATTCCGTTGACACAAACAATTCATGGTTCTGACAAGAAAATGTATGTTATATCCCAACAGAGTTCTTATCAAAACCCGGGTGTTCAGGTGGTAGAGCAATGGGAATACGATTCCATGGGGAACGTGATATCGGAGATTAATGCAGAAGGTGACAAAGTAACTTATGAGTATACTGACACCACATATCCATGGTTGCCTACGAAATCCAGCATTTCTGATCCAGAACGTACAGGAGATGCTGAGCGGACAAGTGAAACTCAATATGCCTATACAGGAAATTTCTGTTATGGATTTGGACCGACTGTTACAACGACAATCGATGAAGATGGAAACAGCTCCTCGACACAAGCAACATATAATATAAAAATCGGTCAAATACATTCAGAAACGGATGAAAACGACAATACTACAATTTATACATATGATAACAATACCGGATTATGTATTAAGATTCGTTATCCGGGTTATAGAGCGACACGGTATACAAACGAACGATTGGAAACACATATTTATTACGGCTATTATGCAGAACACAATGGAATTCGCTATCGATTCGTGGATACCGGAGTGTGGAAATATTCAACAGAGAGTGATGAAGGAACACTGGTGTCATGGCAATATGATTATTATGATGATTATGGCAATCTTGTATATACATATTCTTCCCTTACGGGTTCACAAGAATATGATTATGATGAGGCATTGCGAATCACAAGATACCGCAATTATCGTGATTTCCAGCAGGACAACGATACCGCTGTCTATCAATATGACGGTTTTGACCGAGTTACCCGGGTAACCGACCGGGAAAACAATCAATATAAGGTGACATATGGTATTCAACGTACTGATTATGCTCTCGTACCTGCAGGTACAACACAGGAAACAAACCAATACACAGAACTTTATGATGCTTGGGGAAGAACGATAACGGAAAAAATCTATCCGGATTTGACAAATCTAGATACCACGATTGATACCGGTTACACATATGACCAATATGGTAATGTCTTGTCTGTGACGGATGGAAATGGTAAAATGACATCATATCAATATGATAAGCTAAATAAAGCTGTTAAAATGACCAGAGCAGATGGCAGTGTTATCAAAACACGCTATTCCGTATTTGGGAGTCCTACAGACATTATCTTAACAAACAATGGGGAAGATCATGTAATATCCAGTCACTATGATAACAAAGGCAATCTCATAGGCTTTGGGCAGAAAGGGGAAGATATAACAGTACCGGACTGGCGATATGAATACTATCCAAATGGAAATTTAAAAGAGTCTGTGAATCCAAATGGGGATATTCGCAGATATGGATACGATGATTCGAACAATCTTACCTCTTATCAATATGGCAATAAGACTAGAAAATACTATTATAATGAATATGGTAAAGTATCAGAAATCTTTCAGTATGGAAATGACAGTTCCTCAGAAGATTATCTGGGATATACCTATAATTCCCATGGCCTGCTCATCTCGAAACAGTCTGACCGGGGGCTGACAGAATATGGTTATGATGAATATCATGTATTAAAGCAAATCAAAGTGCCACATGATGATATTACAAAACATATAAGAAATTATACCGTTGATTCCATGGAGCGTATCTCAACCATCGAATCGGATACGAAGGAATTTGTCTATACCTATACGCCGGATGGTAAGATTGCATCGTTAACTTATCCGAATACAAACATTAAGACAACGTATACTTATGATAATGCATCAAGACTTACACAACTAAAAACAACAAAAGGCAGTATTACTCTACAGAATTATGAATATACCTATGATAACGCAGGCAATATTCTAACCGTTTCCGGAACAGAAAATGCAATTTATACGTATGACGATTTATACCGCCTAAAGTCTTATAATGGCATCGAATGATGTTGGGGTCAAAAGCCCCTCTATAGCACCTTGAAAAGTTCATATATTTT
>JBJELB010000006.1:0-1270 GCA_051878935.1 Lachnospiraceae bacterium
CATTCCGACACCTGCTGTAATTAACCATGTCAAGCCTGTGGTCAAGAAAATGCCTAAATGTCCGAGCAATGGGATTCCGGTAAGCAAGAAGATCAGTACTATTCTCGATGCAATTTCCACTCCGCCGTTTATCATCGCATAACCTGCATCCCCAGCGCCGTTCAGTAATGCAAGCATAATACGATTCATTCCGCAGGCCATGAAGAAAACACTCGAAATGCGGATACCCGTAACGGCAATAGAGGTAATATCCGTGTCAGAGACAAAGATTCCCATCACATGACTGCCTCCAATCCAGAAAACCGCCAGTAGGAACAAAGCGATTCCCCCGCAGATTTTCGTTACCGCTGACAAACCTTCCATGACTCTTTCGTTTTTCCCTCCGCCGACATTCTGTCCGGTAAATGTCATCACTGCGGCACCTACGCCGTTGTAAACTTCAAGTACCAGAATCTCCATTTGGCTCACTGCTGTATAGGCACCTATAATTACACTACCGAAACCGTTTACAACGCTTTGCATGATAACCGTGGAAAGATACATAAGTGCATACTGCACAGCAGTCGGAAGGCCGATTCGTATTGTCTTATCAATCAGTTCCCTATCAGGTTTCCGGTATATAAAGGCCAGTCGTACATAATCTATCTTTACGGTAGCATACACGATGCAGGAAATCGCTGAAATACTCTGTGCCAGAATCGTAGCGATTGCTGCACCTTTTACTCCCATTCCAAAAGGTACGACAAAGATGATGTCAAGCACAATATTGAGCAAGCTACACGCCACAAGAAAGATCAGCGGAGTCCGTGAATCACCCAACGCGCGAATGATCGAAAACGGGGTATAATATGCTGAAACCGCAATCAGACCTCCGAGATAGATTCTCATATAGGATACCGCGTCAGCCATCAATTCCTCTGGCGTATTCAGGAGATTCAGGAAAGGCTCTGCCGCAACAATCCCAGCGACAGAAGTAATGACAGCCAAAGCAAGACTGATATATGCACTGTTTGCGATCGCTTTTGCTATTCCTTCTTTTTTCCCGGCGCCAAAATATTGTGCGACAACGACTCCCGCTCCCGTGGACATCCCGATACAGATGGATGCAAACATATTGGACGGAGCATAGGTGGCACCAACCGCCGAGAAAGCGTCGGAGCCTACAAATTGTCCGACAACGACACGATCCACTATGGAATATGCCGCCTGGAACAGATTCCCTATGACAAGAGGAAGCGCAAACCTGATCAAAAGGCCAAGCGGCTCTCCT
>JBJELB010000006.1:1370-3884 GCA_051878935.1 Lachnospiraceae bacterium
TCTCCTTTTTCTTATTTTTCGATTTGCTCCTTTAGAAAATCCGAAACCGCTGTTTCAGACCCCTTGGCAGTTCCACCTGTAGTCCCAAGCCCTTCCGTTACCAATGCATCCGGACAGGCTGATTGAATCTCGCTGACTGCGGTTCCCAGGCCGGAACTGACACTTGTTGTAATCGGTATGATTGTCTTTCCCGAAAAATCGTATTCATTTAGAAATGACATGACAGGCCTTGGAAGATTCCCCCACCAGATGGGAGCTATCAGGATGACCGTATCATACTGATCAAAATCATCGATTTGTACTGATAATTCCGGTAATGCCGCATCCCGACTCTCTTGCTGAGTCCTATCAGAAATCTGGTCATAATCTCCCGGATATAGATTCTTTACCTGAATAGAAACAACATCTCCTACCACGGCTTCATGTGCAAACTGTGCTAATGCCGCTGCATTTCCCATCTCTTCACCATTCACTTTCGTAACACTTTGTGAAGAAATCTTGTTTGACAGGTCGCTGATTTCCACATCCACATTCTCAACCAGCGTAAAATAGGCGATCAGAATCTTTTTGTCTCCTTCATAAACCTTTTGAATATCATCCGTTTTCGTACTTGATACGCCGCCGCATGCCGTAAACAAAAATAGCAGTATAGCAGCAAGGATAAAAAGCAGCCCCTTTTTCATAACCCATACCACCCTTTCCTCATTCTTCCGACATCGCATACTGTACGATCATTGGATCATCATACTCTGCCCACATGGACTTATTTTCGTCCAGCATCTTCAGATGCTCCATCTCTTCTTCAGTCAGTGCAAAGTCAAAGATGTCCAGATTCTGCTTCATCCTGTCCTTATGCGTGCTCTTCGGTATCATAACGATACCCCTCTGCAAATGCTGACGAAGGGCAATCTGGGCGGGAGACTTTCCATGCTTCTCCGCAATCGCTTTCACAATCGGATTCGCCATGACTTCCTTCAGCCTGTGCTGAGCCAGCGGTCCCCATGCCTCATGTTGGATATTGTATTTTCCCATCCACTCATGCAGATAATCCTGTTGGAAGAACAGGTGCGTCTCCACCTGATTCACTGTCGGAACGATGCGGTTGAATGTAGCAATATCCGCCATCCGCTCTGCTGAGAAGTTCGAGATGCCGATGGCACGGATTTTCCCCTCATCGTACAGGTCTTCCAGCGCATGGTACGCACCGTAATAATCAGACAGGCATTGGTGAATCAGCACCAAATCCAGATAATCCGTGCGCAGCTTCTTCAAGGACTCCTCGATGGATGCCTTTGTTTTCTCGTACCCGAATTCCGTCACCCACACCTTTGTGGTGAGGAAGATATCCTCACGCTTTACGCCAAGTTCATGGATTGCTTTCTCAATGCCAAGGCCAACCTCTGCCTCGTTATAATATGCCTGAGCTGTGTCGATCAGGCGGTATCCGCATTCGATGGCATCGTAAACACACTGTGCCGTTTGTTCCGCCGGGATTTCAAACACGCCGAATCCTACAAGGGGCATCTTAACCCCGTTATTCAGAGTTACATATTCCATATCCGTTTGCTCCTTTTCAAATAATGGTTTCCTGTTCAAATCTCTGGAATGTCATTCTTTCCAATACAGCTTCCCCTTTGAAAAGAAACGGTTCCATAAGTCTTCACCGTTCATGATTAACCTCCTGACCAAGCGCATCTGCATAAGCAGTCAGACCGTCAATCATCTGTCTGTATGCTCTTGGATTCATACGCTTCTCGATCCTGCTTTCCATATCAAAATAAGGCTGGAGAATTTCCTCCGTGTATTTTTGTCCCTTCTCGGTCATAACAATCTTCTTGCCTCTCTTATCCTCATCGTCAGGGAGAAGCTCAAGAAGCCCCTCTTCCTGCATGAGATGTATCTCCTTGCTGACCGTCTGTTTTGGAACAAGATAACTGGACACAATTTCTTTCTGTGATATTCCCGGCTCCGCAGCAAGGGCAAGCAAAACCTGCTGTCTCGCCCCACTGACGCTCATGCCCTCATACCATTTTGCATAAGTGGCGTTTATCTTGCTGATCGCCAGATTCATTTTTTTTATCTTTTCGTCCATTTCACACCCCACGAATTATGTCTATCAATAGACTAATTGTAGTCTCCTAATAGACTATTGTCAATAGAGGCATGTAAAAAAGAGTCGGTCTACAAAACAGTACCGACTCTTATAACTCCTATGCGACATTCCTACAAAGTTCGATTCCATCAGGGAATTGGAGAATCTTCCAGACCGATCGGAAGTGTATTTAGCAAGGACAAAAGGGATAGTATCTAATCATAACTAAATTCCTAATAGATTTTCTAAAGAATACAATATGAAAAAGTAAACCGGTGTATCGCGCATCACGATACACCGGCAAACTGTTTAATCTTCTTTTCCGTGGAGTGCAGGGCCTTTCAGGTAGTTCTCCATCTCCTCGGACAACACCAGACTGGCATATTCCATCGGTGCGTTGTAAAGAAGCCAATCGAGGTCTG
>JBJELB010000007.1:0-20422 GCA_051878935.1 Lachnospiraceae bacterium
GGGCTGCCGTGAGGCGGCTCTTAATTTTTGGAGGTACTCGCTATTCTGCGTTTACCCTTATAGTATTGATATTAGGCGAAACATTCTCTCTTTACAAGTTCTATCGGCATATCTTCACCTGTCCAGATACGAAATGCCTCAGCTCCCTGATAAAGTAACATGTAATGCCCATTATATGTCCGGCATCCGGCTTCTCGTGCCATACGCAGGAGCTTTGTCTCACTTGGATTATAGATGACATCTGATACGATCAGGTCCTGATGGAACATAGATGCATCATGGATGATGGAACGGTCAATGTTTGGCGCCATGCCGACGGAAGTGCCATTAATTAAAAAGGCACTGTTGGCGATGGAGTCTTGTAAGACAGATTCGTCATCGAAGGTATCTAATGTTACGCAGCAGTTTGTTTGTTCATTCAACCGGGCTGTTATCTGTTCCATACGCGGATAGAACTGATCCGGAATACTGAATATATGTAGATTGGAAACGCCATCGAGTGCTGCCTGGACAGCGATAGCCGTTGCTGCGCCGCCGGCACCCAGTAAAGTTACGTTCTGATTCGTCATGTCATATCCTGCATCCCTGGTAGCACGCATAAAACCGATACCGTCCGTATTGTGTCCGATGAAACGACCGTTGTCATTTACCACTGTATTTACTGCTCCGATGAGCTTTGCTGCCGGAGATAATTCGTCTGCGAGTTCTGCCATGATATTCTTACAAGGCATTGTGCAGTTGAAACCATGAATACCGATGTTTCGCAGCCCTTCTAATGCAACAGGCATCTCTTCTACACCTACGTCGAAGCACAGATACACATAATCCAGATCCAATTTCTGAAAAGCCAGATTATGCATGGCGGGTGAAATGCTATGAGAAACCGGACGTCCTAACAGACCGGTCAGTTTGGTTTTACCAGTGATGTTCATTTTTATTGTCCTCCAATATAAATTGTGATATAGTATTTATCATAAAAAAAGAACGTCATAATGTCAAGGAACAAAGACGTGAAGAATATGGAGTATATGATGCAGGATAAAAAACGATTAACGGTGAGACATCTGGTGATTGGCTCCGAAAAGCCGAAAATCTGTGTTCCAATCGTAGGAAAAACGGAAGTAGAGATTTGTACACAAGTGAAGCAGGTGTTAGCTGAGAAACCTGATCTACTGGAATGGCGGATTGATTTCTTTGAGCAGGTACACGATAGAGAGACTCTTTTAAAAGTAGCGGGGATGATACGTGAACTGGTTTCTGACATGCCTTTGCTCGTTACCTTCCGAACGGAGGCGGAAGGCGGAGAGCAGTCCGTAAGCTGGGAAGAATATATAGATTTATATACAGCACTTGCGATGAGCGGTGTTTGTGATATGCTGGATGTGGAGCTGTTTGCCGCGAAGCGCATGGGTGTAGACAATGCCGATGAAGCAACCGGAGAGCTTATCGCGTCTTTGCACGCAAATGGCTGTGCAGTGATTATGTCGAGTCATGATTTTGAACAAACGCCATCAAAAGAAGAATTGATTATGCGCATGTGTCATATGCAGTCCTTAGGTGCCGATATTGCGAAAGTGGCAATGATGCCACAGTCGCAATCCGATGTCGATGTCCTGATGGCAGCAACGAAAGAGATGTATGATCATTATGCAGTGATTCCAATCGTTACGATGTCGATGGGTGAGTTGGGTGCTATCAGCCGCTTAAATGGAGAATTGACAGGTTCTGCAATCACATTCGGATGTTGTGGTGCAGCATCTGCTCCCGGTCAGATTGAAGTGCCAAAGCTTCGTAAAGGGCTGGGGATGATTCATACGCTGGAGATGCAGAAACGGAAAGAAGGAAAAATTTTTCTGATCGGCTTTATGGGAAGCGGAAAGAGTTCTGTTTCTGCGTATCTGCAGAAACAGTATGGATTGGAAGAGGTCGATACCGATGCCTTTATTGTAGAAAAAGAAGGTCGGTCGATAACTGATATTTTTGAGCAGAATGGGGAAGATTATTTTAGACAGCTGGAAACACAGGTTCTGCAGGAACTGGCAGCACGAAAAGGAATCCTGGTATCTTGTGGAGGCGGAATGGCAGTAAAGCCTGAGAATGTTGCCCTGATGAAGCAACAGGGAATCGTTGTTCTGTTAACAGCCAAACCGGAGACAATATTAGAACGGGTAAAGGATGATGATTCACGTCCGATTTTACGCGGAAACAAGAATACAGCATTTATCGAGCAGTTAATCAATAAACGTAAGAATTCGTATTATACAGCAGCGGATATCGTTGTGCCAACAGATGCATTATCTGTGTCGGAGGTAGGAGACCGGATTATGAACGAGGTGAGAGGGATTATACTATGAATACGCTACATAAAAGACATGTTTCTTCATTTCATATCATTTTATTTGGCTTTGCCGGAACGATTTTATTGGGTACCTTACTGCTTATGCTTCCATTCGCGTCGGTGGAGAGAACAGTAACGTCGTTTTCTGATGCACTGTTTACTGCGACTTCGGCAGTATGTGTAACAGGTTTGGTAGTTCAGGATACGGCGACTCACTGGTCTGTGTTTGGGCAGTCTGTTATCATGATTCTGATTCAGATTGGGGGTCTGGGAATTGTTACAGTAGCAGTTGCAACAGCAATCATTTCAGGCAGAAAAATAGGTCTTATGCAGAGAAGTACGATGCAGGAGTCTATCTCTGCACCTAAGGTTGGAGGAATCGTCCGGCTGACCGGATTTATTCTGAAAGCGACCTTTATTATGGAAATCGCAGGGGCTGTGTGTCTGCTCCCTGTTTTTTTAAGAGACTTTGGCCTTAGAGGAATATGGATGTCAGTATTTCACTCTGTATCTGCTTTTTGCAATGCAGGCTTTGATTTGATGGGGAAAAATGAGGCATTTTCTTCTCTGACCTCTTATTCGTCAGAGATGCTGATTAATGTCGTAATCATGATTCTGATTATTATCGGCGGTATGGGATTCCTGGTCTGGGACGATATCAAGACAAATAAATTTCATTGGAAGAAATACCGCATGCAGACAAAGGTTGTATTAACAACAACAGCGGTTCTGATTGTAGTGCCGTCAGTATTTTTTTATTTTTGTGAGTTTGACCATTTCTCCGGCAAGGAGAGGATACTCAGTGCATTGTTCCAGGCAGTGACACCAAGAACGGCGGGTTTTAATACCGCCGATTTGACCCGGATGAGCAGTACAGGACGGATGCTTACGATCATACTTATGCTGATTGGTGGTTCTCCGGGTTCGACAGCCGGTGGTATGAAAACGACGACGATTGCAGTACTTGTTTTTTCGGCAATCTCTGTATTTCTCAGAAAGGACAATGTGGAATGCTTTGACCGGCGTATTGCTGATTCTGCAATCAAGAATGCGGCAGCAATTCTGTTAATGTATCTGATTTTGTTTCTTTTCGGAGGTATGATCATTAGTGAAGTTGAGGGGCTGCCACTTGGCTCGTGTCTGTTTGAAACAGCGTCAGCTATAGGGACTGTCGGACTTACGCTTGGAATTACACCGATGCTAGGCGGCATATCGAGGATGATTCTGATTGCCCTGATGTTTTTTGGACGAGTGGGTGGACTTACGATTATTTTTGCGGCAGTTTCGGCATCTCGGCAAAATATTGCCAAAAAACCACAGGAAAAAATCACAGTTGGCTAGGAGGATGGAGTATGAAGTCAGTATTACTGATAGGATTAGGCAGATTTGGAAGACATATTGCTTTTAAGTTGGGAGAATTGAACCATCAGGTAATGGCAATTGATAAACAGGAAGAACGTGTAGATGCGATACTGCCTTTTGTTACGAATGCACAGATAGGTGACAGCACAAGCGAGGAATTTCTGGAAGCTTTGGGCGTACGAAATTATGATGTTTGTATTGTTACGATTGGCGGGAATTTTCAAAGTTCACTTGAAACCACTTCCCTGCTGAAGGAACTCGGAGCAAAACTGGTGATCTCAAGAGCAGAACGGGATGTACAGGCAAAGTTCCTGCTTCGTAACGGTGCAGATGAGGTGGTATATCCGGAGAAACAGATGGCTTCCTGGACAGCCATACGTTATACCGCCGATCATATTCTGGATTATATTGAGTTGGATGATGAATATTCTATCTTTGAAGTTACGGTGCCGGATAACTGGGTTGGTAAAACAATCGGTCAGGTAGATATTCGTAAAAAGTACAAAATAAATATTATGGCACTGAAAATGAATGGCAAAATGAATCTTACGATTCATTCTGATACTATTCTGGGAAAAGACGAAACGATGTTAGTTCTCGGAAGTCACAAAGATATTCAACGATGCTTCCGCATCTGACGAAGAAATTACTATTGTAAAATTGTCGATTTTAAGATACAATAGATGAGAGTTTATTTTAGGAGGAATTTTTTCATGATAGCAGCAGGCGATTTTAGAAATGGCGTTACGATTGAGTTCGAAGGTAACGTATATCAGATTATTGAATTTCAGCATGTAAAACCTGGTAAAGGTGCAGCATTTGTTCGTACAAAATTAAAAAACGTGAAGAGTGGTGGCGTTGTTGAGAAGACTTTCCGTCCAACAGAAAAATGTCCAAAAGCTCATGTTGAGCGTACAAACATGCAGTATTTATATGCAGACGACTTCTATAATTTCATGAATATGGAAACGTTTGATCAGATTGCATTGGGCTCTGATATCGTAGGAGATGCCTTGAAATTTGTGAAAGAGAACGAAGTTTGTACCGTTGTTTCCCATAATGGAGATGTATTTGCAGTAGAACCACCATTGTTCGTAGAATTGTTAATTACAGAATGCGAGCCTGGCGTAAAAGGTGATACAGCGACAGGTGCAACAAAACCGTGTACGGTAGAAACAGGCGCAACGGTATATGTTCCATTGTTCGTAAATGAAGGCGATACCATCAAGATTGATACTCGTACAGGAGAGTATTTATCCAGAGTATAGTTGTTATGATGTTAAGAAAGACCGGTTATGTAGACATACTTACATAGCTGGTCTTTTTTATATTTTATACCACGTCAAAAGTATCATATCTCTTCTTCTTTTTGCATATATTAATAGAAACGTGAAAAGGAGACCCATCATGAAACAGGATATTTTTCGAATTTTTTCCATGAATCTGCGAAAACGACTGCAGCAGCTCTCACTGGACATGGATCAATTACAGGAATTACGTTTAAGAGTGAATGAACCTTGTATTCTAATTTACAGGAATACAGAATACATATTAGATAGAAGCGGTGTGTTGTGCAAGGATGCGGACAATCCTTATATTATCACGACGGCAGATTTAGAGGAGACCATTGGTTATATCAGTAATTATTCTTTGTATGCATACGAAGATGAGATACGCCAGGGATTTCTGACGATACGCGGCGGACATCGCGTTGGTCTGGCCGGTAAAGTTATTGTAGAAAACGGACGTATTAAAAATGTGCAGTACATCACTTTTATGAATGTAAGAATCTCACACGAAGTCAAGAATTGTGCTGAGATGATCGTTCCTTATATTAGTGACGGGGATGATGTTTATCATACACTTCTGATATCACCGCCGAGATGTGGAAAAACAACGGTTTTACGCGATTTAATTCGGTTGCTGTCCAATGGAGTGAATGGTAAAAGAGGCATGAATGTCGGAGTTGTTGATGAACGAAGTGAGCTGGCTGCCTGCTATCATGGAATCCCGCAAAATGATATGGGAATGAGAACCGATATCCTGGATTGCTGTCCGAAGGATCAGGGAATGATGATGCTGGTTCGTTCCATGTCCCCGCAGGTGATTGCCGTAGATGAGATAGGAAGCCGGGAGGATGTCATGGCGATGGAATATGTGATGAATTGCGGCTGCCGGCTGCTGGCAACGGTTCACGGCAGTTCGGTTGATGAAGTCAAACAAAAGCCGGTTCTTAGGAAATTGATAGAAGAGAAGATTTTTCAACGTTATGTGATTTTGGATAATCAGCAGCATGTAGGAAATGTAGCGCAGATTTTTGATGCACAGGGGAATCTATTATATGGCCGAGATGGTTGGAATCATTTTAGTGTTATTGGCTAGTGCGTTATACGGAAGAAATTATGCCATGTTGTTACAGCTTCGCGTGAAAGAGATTGAAGAGTGGATTCGCTTACTTCACTATATGGAAGGACAGTTGTCGTATTCGCTGATGCCATTGCCTGTTATTTTAGCACATGCAAAAGACTTTTCCTATCATCGTGAAGGAGCGGAGATTGCCGAATTGCTGGCGACGTTGTCCGAAGATATGCCGGAGAGCAGCTTTTCGAGGATATGGTCCGAGGCTATGCTGCAATTAAAACAACGGAGTCATCTGAAAGAAGAAGATATTGCTACACTGGCTTCTTTAGCAAAAGGACTGGGTTCCATGGACAAACAGATGAGCCTTTCCAATCTGGCACTGTGTATCAAGCGGATGGAGTGGCAGCTGGAGGAAGCGATCCGTTGTAAAAAAGAAAAGACGAAGCTGGGTTATACGGTGTGTATGGCAGTCGGCGCGTTGCTGGTGGTGATATTGATATGACGGTGAATATTATTTTTAAAATCGCAGCCGTAGGAATCCTGGTTTCTATCATAGGACAAGTGCTCAAGCATGCGGGGCGGGAGGAACAGGCGTTTCTGGCAAGTCTGATGGGACTGCTGCTGGTGTTGTCCTGGATGCTGCCGTATATCTATGAATTGTTTGAAACGATGAAGCAGATGTTTTCATTTTAGCGGATAGGTGGTGATAAGAGTGGTAAAGCTGGCGGTCATTGCTATCCTTGCAACCATTCTCTGCATTAAGTTTGCGATGATACAGCGGGAATACAGCCTGTATCTCAGCCTTGCAACCTGCTTGCTGATTCTTTTTTTTATCATGAATCAGTTGTCGGAGGTGGTTGCCGGTTTAAAACAGTTTGCAGCAGCTATCTCAGTGGGGAAGGATTACATTACGCTGCTCTTGAAATTAATCGGGATTGCCTATGTGTGTGAATTTGCGGCAGCGCTTTGTCGTGACAGCGGACAAACAGCGATTGCAGGTCAACTGGAGATGGCGGGGAAATTCAGCATCCTTCTGGTGAGTATGCCGGTGGTTGCCGAGCTGTTCAACATGATTGGAGAGTTCTTTCATATTGCATAAGGAGATGGTATGGGGGAGTATGAGAATAATATTAGAATTATTGAAGAATTGCTGGAGGAAGCCGGACTGGCAGGAGAATACTGTGTCACGTTCCGACAGATGATGGCAAGTCTCTTAAAAGGCGAGGTTGCAGAAGTTGCAACGATGCTGTCGTCTCATCTGAAGCATTTGCTGTTGGATGAATTTCTCTTAAATAAGCAGGCTTTGCTGCAGATTCTGTTATTAGTGATTGTAACGGCATTGTTTTCGAATGTCTCAGTTTTTCTGAGAAATGCTTATACGGCTGAAACCGGTTTTCTGGTTACCTATATGGTGCTTTTTGGTATTGTATCCGCGAATTTTTTTGTCTTGTGGAGAATGACCGAATCCGTAATACGGCAGGTGGTAGCATTAATGAAAGTGCTGCTTCCGGTGTTTTGTCTGACCCTGACAGCAACGACCGGTTTGACGACGGCAACAGCATCCTATCAGTTTTTTCTCATCCTGATTGCAGTTTTGGAATGGGGCGTCCGCATCGTGATTTTGCCGGGCTGCAGCTTCTATGTTTTGCTGCAGATGGTAAACTATCTGGATTATGAGGAGTCCTTTCGGTATCTGGCTGATTTTCTGGAAAAGGGGATTGTATGGATGTTACGGGCTGCCTTCGCAGTTGTTGCAGGAACGCAGGCGATTCAGGGAATCCTGTTACCGGCCATTGATTCCATTGAAAGCGGTGCACTGCAAAAAGGAATCCGTATGATTCCCGGTATCGGAAATAGTGTGAGTGGTGTACTTGGAGCGTTAGTTGGCTCTTCCGTTGTCATTAAAAATTGTGTTGGGGTAGCCGGTGTGTTGCTCTTATTCGTGCTGATAGCAGTACCGGTGGTGAAGCTGGTCTTTTTTTTTATCAGCTATCAGCTGCTGATGGCAGTACTGGGCCCGGTTGCAGACCGGAGAGTATTAGGCTGTCTGGGGGCAGCAGCAACCGGAGGGAAATTGCTGTTTCAAAGTCTGGTGTGTGTGGCGGGACTGTTTTTTGTTTCGATAGCGATTATTGCGTATACGACGAATATGCGTGTGTGAGGGATGGTCATGAAAAATGTGACAGAGTTTATCTATAGCATTGTAATCTTACGATTGCTGGGAATACTGGCAATGTCGGTTTTACCGGGATATACGTATCGTTCGTATATCAAATTGCTGATGGGATTTTTCTTTATGCGAGCAGTGCTGCAGCTGTTAGTAGCGATTGGAGGCTGAAATGAAAAAGGAGTGGCTGGAAAATAAATGGATTCTTATGGTGCTGGCAGGAATCATTATCCTGGTACTGGCAATGCCGGGGAGTTCGTCAGATACAAAGAGCAGTTCCTTCCTGGATGGCAGTTCTTCCTCAAACAGTGAGCTGGAGCATATGGAGCAGAGGATAGGAGAGGCCTTATCGATGATTGATGGAATTGGGAAAACGAAAGTGGTACTCAGCACGCAGCAGGAAACAAACGAGCTGTTTGGGAGCAGCAGTCAGCCTGAGATCAGCGGTGCATTGATTATCACACAGTCTGCGGATAACGACAGAGTGGTTTCACAGATAACCGAAGTGATGGAAGCATTATTTGGAGTGCCTGCACATAAAATTATAGTGATGAAAATGAATAAGGAGGGGTAAGATTGAAAAAAATAGGTAGGAAAAATCAAATTGTGATTGGAGTATTGTCGGTCATGATTGCAGTAGCGGGGTACTTAAATTTTTCGAATCGGGATATGTTTGTTGTGAATGACCAGCTCGAGCTGAGTGAGGAAGAAACAGACATTGGTGAGGCGGTACTGGCAGATTCGGATTCGGTACATGATTATGTGTCAAAGGCAAGATTAAACCGTGAGCAATCAAGAGCAAAGACAAAGGAGATGCTGGAAGAAATCGTGGCAAATGAGGCTATTGAGGATACACAGAAAGAGGAAGCAGTCGAAACGATGGTCAGTCTGTCCGGCAATATTGAAAAAGAAACAGCGGCAGAGCAGATGCTTGGTGCAAAAGGATTTCAGGATGCGGTTGTCAGCATTGGGGAAGAATCTGTAGATGTGGTGGTGAATTGTGCTCAATTATCGAAAACAGAAAAAGCGCAGATTGAAGATATTGTATGCAGAAAAGCAGAAACGTCACTGGACAAAATCGTCATCACTACGATAAAATCAGAAAAATAATTGGCAAATGGATATATCTTTGCTATAATGATTTTAAGGTTGAGAAAACTGATGAGGAGGTATCGAAATGGCAGCGAATAAGGAACATGAAGTTGATAATTATG
Source organism: Lachnospiraceae bacterium (assembly GCA_051878935.1). GTDB lineage: Bacteria > Bacillota > Clostridia > Lachnospirales > Lachnospiraceae > CANQDT01. Next base: position 9,443 of record JBJELB010000007.1, read on the forward strand.
TTATAAAAGAGAAAAGCAAATTTGGCGATGTGAGAATAGCCAATGATGTCATAGCTATTATTGCCGCTCTTGCAGCGACCGAGGTAAAAGGTGTTGATAAGATGGCCGGTAATATTACGAACGAATTAGTAAGTAAGCTGGGAATGAACAACTTATCAAAAGGTGTAAAGGTTACCGTGACACCGGAGAATGTATCGGTTGATTTATCATTGGAGATTAAGTATGGTTTCCATGTTATAGAGGTATCTACAAAGGTACAGGAGAGAGTTCGCTCAGCGATAGAGACCATGACGGGACTGACAGTATCAGAAGTGAATGTAAGAATCGCAGGCGTAACAGCGTTAGACGAGTAAACAATGGGTCTGTTCCAGGGGATGATACACTTTGGAACAGGCTACTTTTTTTGATAGGAATCATAGGAGAAAAACGATGACAAGAAGAGAGTTACGAGAGAATATCTTTCAGGTGGTATTTCGCATTGAATTCAATACCCCTCCTGAAATGCCGGAACAGATTGCTTTTCAACTGGACCGGCTGGAGGACCTGACTGAGAAAGACCGCAGTTATATTGAGAATAAGGCATTGGCTGTTGTTGAGCATTGCGAGTCGATTGATGATGCGATTGCCACAGCCAGTAAGAACTGGAAGATGAACCGTATCGGTAAGGTAGAGCTTGCCATTCTTCGGGTAGCAGTTTATGAGATGCTGTATGATGAAGAAATTCCGGATAAGGTTGCAATCAATGAAGCCATCGAATTAGCAAAGAGATATGGAGCGGACGGTGCCCCTTCTTTTATTAATGGGGTACTCTCAAGTATAGTGAAATAATGGAACAGCAGGTTTATTCAGTAGCACAGGTCAATGCTTATATCAGGAATCTCTTTACCGCGGATGCGGCATTGAGCAGAATCTATATTAAAGGTGAGGTCTCCAATTGTAAGTATCATTCCTCCGGTCATATCTATTTTACGTTGAAGGATGGCAGCAGCGCACTGGCATGTGTGATGTTTTCCGGTTCACGCGGGGGGTTACGCTTTACTCTCGCAGACGGGCAGTCTGTGATTGCAGGAGGCAGTATCAGTGTGTATGAGCGCGATGGGAAGTACCAGTTGTATGCCCGGGAGATTATTCCGGATGGTGCCGGTGCTTTATATGAAGAATATGAGAGACTGAAGATGAAGCTCTATGAAGAGGGATTGTTTGACCATGAGAGAAAAAAGCCGATTCCTGCCTATCCGAAGAAAGTAGGAATCGTAACTGCAAAAACGGGTGCGGCGATTCGTGATATTATGAGTATTGCCAAACGTCGCAATCCTTATGTACAGTTGTATCTTTACCCGGCTAAGGTACAGGGAGAAGGTGCTGCGCTTACCATTGCGCGTGGAATCCGCGTGTTGGACCGGATGGGGCTGGATACGATTATCATTGGCCGCGGTGGCGGCTCCATCGAAGACTTGTGGGCCTTTAATGAAGAAATCGTGGCACGTGCCATTTACGAAGCACAGACACCGATTATCTCGGGAACCGGTCATGAGTCGGATACCACCATTGCGGACTATGCTGCCGATTTGCGTGCAGCAACGCCATCCGCAGCTACAGAACTGGCAATACCGGACGTGCGTGTGATGATAGAGAATCTGGATGCAATGAAGGAGCAGCTGCACCGGCAGATGAGCTTAATTATCACTCAATACCGGATGAGAACCGAAAATGCATATCATCGTCTGGGACGATTAAGTCCCCAGAGCCGTTTGCACAACTGGCAGCAGTATCTGGTAACCTTACAGGATGCCCTGCAATTAAAAATGCACAGCCGGATACAGATACAGAAGCATCACCTGGAGATAGTTACAACGAAGCTGCATGGACTTGCTCCGACAGCAAAGCTGATGAACGGATATGGTTACATTTCGAAGGAAGAAAAACCTGTCACTCATGTATCTGATGTGCAGGTTGGTGATGAATTACGTGTGACGATGCTGGATGGTAATCTGTATACGAAGGTTTCAAGAATCGAGAAAGGAGACGATGTTCTGTCATCGTAGGAGAATATGGCAACCAGGAAAAAAGAAACGGAAACGATTGAAAAAACGTTTGAACAGATAGAAGAGATTATTGGTAAACTGGAAGCAGAAGAGACCACATTGTTGGATGCAGTTGCGTTATATGGCGATGGCGTCAAATTAGTCAAACACTGTGAAGAGATGCTGGATCAGGTTGAGAAGCAGATTATCATATTGGAAGAAGGCAGTGAGGAATAAGATGGAGAAGGAACAGTTGAAATTCAGAGTTTCAGAGATAGAAGAGGTATTACAGCGTTTTCTGCCACCTGTAAAGGGAAATCAGAAAACAGTTCTGGAAGCTATGCATTATGCGGTAATGGCCGGAGGAAAACGTCTGCGTCCCATGCTGCTTATGGAAACATATCGTTTGTTTGGCGGTGACCGGCGGGAACTCGTAGAGCCTTTTATGGCAGCGATAGAGATGATTCATACCTATTCACTGGTGCATGACGATTTACCGGCACTGGATAATGATGATTATCGTCGTGGACGCAGGACGACCCATGTGGTCTATGGAGAGGACATGGCAATTCTGGCTGGAGATGCATTATTAAACTATGCATATGAAACGGCAGCAACGACTCTCACGATGGATGCTACAGGCTGTGCAGCACGTGCTATGCAGGTGCTGACACGCAAACCGGGTATCTACGGAATGATTGGAGGACAGACGCTGGATGTGGAAATGACCGGTCAGAGTATGACGATGGAACAGTTATTATATATTCATGAAAACAAGACGGCTGCTTTGATCGAATGTGCTATGATGATCGGTGCGATTCTGGCTGGTGCCAAGGATTCGGAAATTAAGGCGATGGAGCAATTAGCCGGTAAGGTGGGCATTGCTTTTCAGATTCAGGATGATATTCTGGATATTACATCTACAGCTGAGGAACTGGGCAAACCGGTACATAGCGATGAACGGAATGCGAAAGTAACTTATGTCACGCTTCGCGGACTGGAACAATCCAGACAGGATGTGGAACAGTTATCACAGGAAGCAATTGGGATACTGGAACAGTTGCCGTATGAAAATCCTTTTTTGAAAGAACTGATTATAGAATTGATTACCCGAACAAAATAATAATATGGATGAAACAATGTTAGAGAAAATAAAAGAACCAAACGATATTAAAAAAATTGATCCGTCTTTTTATCCGGCACTGGCACAGGAAATCCGTGAATTTCTGTTAGAACGTGTCAGTAAGACAGGTGGTCATCTGGCGTCCAGTCTGGGAACCGTGGAATTAACGATGGCACTGCATCTTGTGTTAGATTTTCCGGAGGATCAATGCATATGGGATGTAGGGCATCAGGCGTATACTCATAAGATATTGACAGGACGCAAGGATGCCTTTGATTCGTTACGTCAATATGGTGGACTCTCCGGTTTCCCGAAGCGGAAAGAGAGTCCATGTGATGCGTTTGATACAGGACACAGTTCTACTTCGTTATCGGCGGCACTGGGTATGGCGCATGCCAGAGATCTGCAGCATCAGAAGCATACCATCGTGGCAGTCATCGGAGATGGTTCCCTGTCGGGCGGTATGGCATATGAAGCCCTGAATAATATGGAGAATCTTAAATCAAACCTGATCATTGTTTTAAATGACAACCAGATGTCTATTTCCAGAAATGTAGGCGGTATGGCAGCATATCTGGGAAAGATACGTACAGGGGATTCTTATCATATGATCAAATCTGACGTGCATGCATTTTTGAAGCATGTTCCTGTTATTGGTGCGAAGCTGGATAAGAGTATTCAGAAATCAAAAAACAGTATTAAACAGCTCTTTATTCCGGATATGCTGTTTGAAGATATGGGCATTACTTACATTGGACCGATTGACGGACATGACATCCATCAGATGGTGGAAATTTTCCAAAATGCAAAGCGGATGCAGGAACCGGTATTGATTCATGTAACCACTCAGAAGGGGAAAGGGTATCAGAAGGCAGAACAGAATCCGGCAAGGTTTCATGGAATCGAACCGTTTGATGTGGCAAGTGGATCCGTGAATAAACCAAAGCAGATGTCTTATACCGGTGTTTTCTCGCAGAAAATGATGGAGTATGGTGAGAAGAATGAGAAAGTAGCAGCAATTACAGCTGCTATGCCGATAGGAACCGGCTTGGTCGAGTTCTCAAAAAAATATCCAAAGCGCTTCTTTGATGTGGGCATTGCCGAACAGCATGCCGTGACGTTTGCGGCAGGACTGGCGGCAGCAGGTATGAAACCGGTTGTTGCGATTTATTCGTCCTTTTTACAAAGAGCCTATGACCAGATTGTTCATGATGTCTGTATACAGAAGCTTCCGGTTGTGTTCGCAGTTGACCGGAGTGGTTTGGTCGGGGCAGATGGAGAAACTCACCAGGGCATTCTGGATACTGCCTATTTATCCAGTATCCCGAATCTGACGGTGCTTGCTCCTTCTGATAAACATGAGCTGGAAAAGATGCTCGATTATGCGATGGAATATGATGGTCCGATTGCAGTGAAATATCCGCGTGGCATTGCGTATGAAGGAACACCGGAGCTTTCTCCGATAGAATATGGAAAGAGCAGTATACTTAAGGAAGGTAAAGGATGTGCTATTATCAGTGTCGGACATATGCGTAAAGAGGTGGAACAAGCGGTATCTCTTCTGGAGAAACATCAGATTTTTCCGACTGTGCTGGATGCGAGGTTCTTATGTCCTTTTGATGAAGAGAAGATGATAGAGCTTGCCAATACCCATGACACGGTAGTAGTGGTGGAAGAGATGACAGCAACCGGCAGCTTTGCACAGATGGTTGCCAATGCATTAGAGCAGCATGGCTGTTCGACACGTTTCATGGCCATTACATTACCGGACCGGTTTATTGAACAGGGTACCGTAGCCAAATTACGCGAAGTCTATCAAATGGATGCGAAATCCATTGCAGAGCGTATCATGGATTTTAGAAAATAGAGAAAGAAGTACAGTGATAACATGAAAGAACGGTTAGATGTATTATTAGTCAACCGGAAGCTTGCCACTTCCAGAGAAAAAGCAAAAGCGATTATCATGTCCGGAATCGTTTATGTGGATGGGCAGAAAGAGGACAAGGCAGGTCAGACCTTTGACACAACAGCGAAGATTGAGGTGCGTGGCAATACCCTGCGTTATGTGAGCCGTGGCGGACTGAAGTTAGAAAAGGCGATGCAGAATTTTGATGTTACCTTAGCGGATAAGATTTGTATGGATGTTGGATCATCAACCGGTGGTTTTACAGACTGCATGCTGAAAAACGGAGCGGTCAAAGTCTATGCGGTGGATGTCGGGCATGGACAGCTGGACTGGAAATTACGGAATGATGAACGTGTCGTCTGCATGGAAAAGACTAATATCCGTTATGTGACGCCGGAGGATATCGCAGACAGAATTGCCTTTGCTTCCATTGATGTTTCCTTTATCTCGTTGACGAAGGTATTAATGCCGGTCAGAGATCTTTTGACACCGGGTGGTGAGATTGTCTGTCTGATTAAGCCTCAGTTTGAAGCCGGTCGTGAAAAAGTCGGAAAAAAAGGCGTTGTGCGTGACCGGAATGTTCATAAAGAAGTCATAGAAATGGTTGTTGCATATGCCAGAGAAGCAGGCTTTCAGATCTTACATCTGGATTTCTCGCCTATCAAAGGACCGGAAGGAAACATTGAATATCTGCTTCATTTGAAGCATTCAGAAGAAGCATATGAAGCAGACATTGATATTAATGCCGTTGTAGAAGCATCACATCATCAATTATAGAGGGAAGAAAAATGAACCGATTTATCATACTAGCGAATCCGGATAAGGATGAGAATTTAACTTATACCAATACAATCAGGGATTATCTGAACCGACATGGATGTGAATGTTCCGTATGTACCGAGAGAGTACGAGACAATACGATTTCCAAGTATTTACAAAACAGACCGGAGTGTGCTATTATTATCGGTGGAGATGGAACGATCCTTCAGGCGGCAACGGAACTGGTCAAATATGATATGCCGATGATTGGTGTGAATGTTGGACATCTGGGATTTTTAACGGAGATTGAACCCGGTCAGTTAATCGAAAAGATTGATGCATTATTGGCAGATGAATATGAAGTAGAAGAGCGCATGCTTCTGGAAGGATTTGTGGCCCATGAGGACCGGAAAACGAAACCGTTGTGTGCCCTGAATGATGTGGTGATCAGCCGAACCGGTTTTTCACGCATTATTCAGCTGAGAATCTATGTGAATGAAGAACTGATGGATATTTATGAAGCGGATGGTGTCATTGTATCCACGCCTACCGGCTCTACCGGATATAATCTGGCGGCGGGTGGACCAATCGTAAACCCGCGGATGGAGTCGATTGTGGTAACTCCGATATCACCCCATTCACTTTCTGCCAGAAGTATTGTATTGTCACCGACGGATCAGATTCGCATTGAGATAGGGCGGGTAAGAAAAACACAGCCGGAAGAAGCGGCAGTGACCTTCGATGGTGATGAGAGTTTTCAGCTTGAGCCATGTGATGTCGTACATATTGCCTGCTCAAAACAGAAGGTGAAGCTGTTGACGCTGCAGCAGGTAAGCTTTTATGAAATTGTACGAAACAAATTAGGAAAACGTAGCTGATCAGAGGGGAGGAATGACATGAAGACGAAGCGACAGGCGAAGATCATGGAACTGATTGAGCAGTATGATATTGAGACACAGGATGAACTGGCAGAGAAGCTGCAGGAGAGTGGCTTTTCCATCACGCAGGCCACGATTTCCCGTGATATTCGCGAGATGAAGCTGACGAAATTGGCACACGCCGGTGGAAAACAGAAATATGTGGCACTGAAGGGGCCGGATTATGATACATCAGAGAAGTATCGGCGGGTCCTTGCGGATGGAATTATATCGATGGATATTGCACAGAATATTATCGTCATTAAAACCGTTTCAGGTATGGCAATGGCAGTTGCTGCTGCCTTAGATGGTGCACAGATTTTCGGAGTAGTAGGAAGCATTGCCGGAGATGATACGATTATGTGTGTTGTCCGTACCAATGATATGTCGCAGGAGGTTGTGACTGCGATTCGTAAAATGATGAATGTATAAGGAAATAGGGAATGTTATTAAATATACATGTGAAAAATCTTGCTTTAATTGATGAGATTGAGGTAGACTTCAGAGAACATTTAAACATCATGACCGGTGAAACGGGGGCAGGTAAGTCGATTGTAATCGGTTCGGTGGCTGCTGCATTAGGTGGCAGAATCTCGAGAGACCGTTTGCGTGATGAGAATCAGGACGGTTTGATTGAATTATTATTCCAAGTGAATGACGAGCGTGTGAGTCAGTGGTTGTACGAACACGAGATAGAGCCATTGGAGGATGGTCAGGTTCTGATTACCCGAAAAATTTCAAAGACACGATCGATCAGCCGGATTAACGGTGAAACGGTAACCGCAGCACAGGTCAAAGAGTTGTCAGCTTATTTGATTGATATTCACGGACAGCACGAACATCAGTCGTTGCTTCATAGTGCAAAACATCTTGACATACTGGATCGTTATGCGGGATCAGAACTGGCTTCCTGGAAACAGACAGTGCGTGAGTGTTATCAGACTTACGCCATGCTCCGTAAGGAATTGAATCAGCAGGAAATGAGTGAAGAAGAACGGATACGGACAGTCGGCTTCTTAGAGTATGAAATAGGAGAAATTGAGTCGGCACACCTCATCCCTAAGGAAGACGAGGAATGGAACCGCCGTTATCAATTGATGAAGCATAGCAAAGGAATTGTAGAAGCACTGGATGAGGTTCATGGTTATATGAGCTATGACGAGCCGCAGTCTGTCGGCAGCCAGATTGGATATGCATTAAAATCCGTACAGCATGTGATGCATCTGGATGCACCGATTGCCGGATTCTATGAGGAGCTGCAGACAGTTGACTCACTCCTGAATGACTTGAATCGTGAGATTTCCGATTATATGCAGGAGATGACCTTTGATGCTTGCGAATTTGCAGAGGTAGAAGAACGGCTGAATACGATTCATACATTACAGAGTAAGTATGGGAATACGATAGAAGCTGTTCTGGACAGATTAGCTGAGAAAAAAGAACAGCTGCAAAAATTGGAAGATTATGAGAGCTATCGGACGAATCTTTATAAGCGTTATGAAAAGGCTTCTCAGGAGCTGATGGATGCATGTGAAGAATTGTCGTGTCTGCGTCAACAGGCAGCACAGACCCTGACCGAGGCTATTCGACAGGCTTTGATTGATTTGAATTTTCTGGATGTTATGTTTGTTATGGATTTTTCACGAAAAAAAGAGCCAACAGCGAATGGCTATGATGATGCAGTCTTTTTGATTTCAACAAATCCGGGTATGGCACCGAGACCATTGGCTGATATCGCTTCCGGTGGTGAATTATCGCGCATTATGCTGGCAATCAAATCGGTTTTGGCAGATATCGATCAGATCGATACCTTGATCTTTGACGAGATTGATACGGGAATCAGCGGAAGGACGGCCCAGAAGGTTTCAGAGAAATTAGATGTTCTCGGACGAACGCATCAGGTGATCTGTATTACACATCTCGCTCAGATCGCAGCAATGGCGGATGCTCATTATTGTATTGCCAAATCAGTTGAAAATCAAAGTACTACAACGCAGATTACAGAATTAAATGAGGAAGAATCCATTCAAGAATTGGCAAGAATTACCGGTGGAGTTTCCATCACGGAAACTGTGCTGCAAAATGCCCGTGAGATGAAGGAATTGGCAAGACGAACAAAATGTAACTGATTAAGAAATCAGGCTGTTCACATACTACTTTTAGGATATACGATTTGTATATCCTTTTTTGTTTGAAAATAAAATAGGAAAGGATGTGTGAGCAGATGATACAAAAGAAGAAATGGTTTCTGTTTTTTTCCTTTATCTGTTTGGGATTCTTGTGGCATGGACCTCCGCTTCCATCGCAAACGGTAGCTGCCGCTTTACAAAAACAGGTGTATGTATGTGGAAATCCCGTAGGAATCCACATGGAATCCGAAGGTGTGATGGTTCTCGGAACGGATGCACTAAAGACTGAGTATGGTACCGTTTCATCACCGGCAGAAGGACTTGTTCAAAAAGGTGATTATATCGTGAAGGTGAATGGTGAGACGGTCAATCGAAAAGAAGAATTCCTTCAGATGATACAAAAGTATGGAAATGATAAGGTTATTTTAACCATAAAACGAAAAGGATATGAATGTAAAATTCAGGTAAGACCGGTTAAACTGTCTAAGGATGGTGACTATAAGGTAGGAATCTGGATCAAGGATGACTGTCAGGGAATTGGTACCATGACGTATATTGATGGACAGCATTTTGGAGCATTGGGACATGGTGTGACCGATCCGGATGCTGGAGAGCGCATTGATATTCATAATGGACAGCTTTATTCAGCACAGCTATTGTCGATTGTAAAAGGCGAGAACGGTACGCCCGGAGAACTGGTTGGAACGATTCAATATGGAAATAGATACCGGTTAGGAATCATCGAATCCAATACAGAGGTCGGAATCTATGGAATGACAGACGAAGTCTGGACAGAGGAACGATTAGAGAAAACCTATGGTCCCACAATGGATGTAGCCGGAAAAGATGAGGTGCAGACAGGCAAAGCCTTTCTTCGGTCTTGGATAACAGGTGAAGCAGTGGATTATGAGATAGAAATATTGAAGACCGATTCTATCATGAAGAACAAACAAAGAGGAATGTTAATCAAGGTCACGGATCCTCGGTTGTTACGCGAAACCGGAGGAATTATTCAGGGAATGTCAGGTTCGCCGATTTTACAAAATGGAAAGTTGATTGGAGCGGTGACCCATGTTCTGGTCAACGATCCGACAAAGGGTTATGGGATCTTTATAGAAAACATGCTCGGGCATTGAGTAGGGCAGCAGAACGAGGAAACTGGATTGTCGTTTCACGAAATTCCATTCGTTAATGCGACAGCCCAGTTTTCTAATTTTAATCCCGCCACTCGGTTAAACTCTTTCGTGTTGTTTGTTACAACTGTATAATTTAATGATTTAGCGTGCCCGGCTATCATCATATTGAGCGGTCCTATAGGAGTTCCCTGTTTTTCTAAATCGGCCCGAATTTTTCCGTAGCTTTCCGCAGCATTCGCATCGAAATTTAATATCTCAATATTTGCCAACAGAAGTGCCAGGGCTAAACGATTTTTTTCAATGGCTTGGCTTTTTTCAACACCGTGTACTAATTCTGCATAGGTTACTGAGGAAATACATATATCTGCCGGTTCGTGTTCTTGCAATCGCTGAAAGACTTGTTCAGGCTTATGCTTGATGGAATAAATACAGATATTTGTGTCTAACATATATCTCATAGGCTTTCACGCTCCTGCGGGATACTATCAGCTCTGCCATCTTCAAAAAAATCAACAGAAAACATATCGATTGCCTGTATAAAAGAATTCCATTTATTTGTCTTTGGCATAAGCATTACAATGTCCCCGATTTTGTTTACGGCTACTTCATCTGTATGAAAGCGACATTCTTTAGGCAATCGTACTGCCTGACTTCTACCATTTTCAAACACCTTTGCTGTCATCATAAATACCAACTCCTTTCTATATTACTAGTATATATCGTGGTATATATTTTAGTCAAGAAAATAATGTGAATATTCTCCCGTTTTTGTGTGGTTCGTCTGTAGCCCTTTCCGGCATATCTGTCCTCGTTACACTAGAACAATAACGAGATTGTAATTTTTGAAACGGAAGATCATCAGGTGAAATTACCTGTAACTGTAGAAGACGAGACAGTATGGCTAAATCGTAATCAGATGTCCGAGTTATTCGACAGAGATGTAAAAACAATTGGTAAGCATATTAATAATGCTTTGAAAGAAGAAT
>JBJELB010000008.1:0-20367 GCA_051878935.1 Lachnospiraceae bacterium
TGCCCGCTCCCTGTACCGTTCACAGCGTTCCGTATCTTCCTCTTCCATCACCGCACTATAAATCAACAGATAATAATGTATCGAAAACGACGCATGATAATCTATCTGCATAGAAGCACCATCCGTATACCAGCCTTCTCCCAGATAAAAATCTTCTATACGGCTTAATCCCTTTTGTATCCGCTCACGATCAAACTGACATCCCACTTTTTTTAATGCTACGTTGACTAATACCGCACATAACTGCCAATTATTATCTGCACTTTCAAATTGATTAATCTGATATAACCAATTCGCTAAATGCTTCTTTGTATCAAGTCCTAAAGGGTCCCAAAGAATATCGGGTGTCAGCAAAATCCCTATTGCAATCGCTGCCATCTCAACAAATCTTTGATCGACATGATGACAATCCCCCCAATATTCCGGGTTTTTCTTATCTGTACCTGCTTTAATTCCTTTTTGATATATCTCTATAAAGGCATCTGCGCCTTCATTGCGACCTTTCCAAAATGGCACTAATCCCCATAGAATCCGTGCAAATCCTTCCATAGAAATGGTTTGCGTTTCATAACAAGCTCTCGTCATTCCTATTTTTAACCCCGCTTTCTCTTCAGTATATAACTTCTCCAGCGGAATAATAACAGAAAGCAATAGATTCGCATAATCATGTTTCGTATGTAATTCCAATTTTCTATCCTGCATTTGTTTACTCCCAATAATTAAAACAAGAATTTTCCCGGCAGCGTCACATGAAAATCAACTGCTAAATCTTCGAAATTCTGTGTCGTGATTGTCTGTCTTTTGCCACGTCCCATCGACAATACTTTCACTAGAATTTCCGCAGATTTTTCTACAGTATGCATCAAACCGAATGTTTCATCAAAATCTGTACCGGAACAGAACATACCATGATGAGCCCAGATTGCAACATCATATTGTTTCATTAATTCACTGGTTGCAACTGCGATATCACGTCCGCCCGGAACCATCCAGCCAACTACTCCTACACCGGAGGGGAATACAACCGGACACTCTGTAGCCATCTCCCACAACTCCCGTGTAAACACTTCATCTTCTAACGGCAGAACAAATGTTAAAGCAATTACATTTGTTGTATGGGCATGGTAGATGACACGGTGTTTTCCATTACTGACTTTCTTCTTCACTTCATGGTTCATCAAATGGGAAGGAATCTCACTGGTAGGCTTTGCTCCGTTTAACAATCCCCAGCAAATCTGATAGTTTTCGCCTTTCTCATCCACACGAATAATTCCTATGGATTCTTCCGGATTGCTCGAGACATTTCTAAAATATTTACCACTTCCTGTTACCAGGAAATATTCACCTGCCAGTCCCGGTACCGATGTTCCAATAGAAGTCCAGTCACCATCGTTTGTTAAGTCTACCTCGACACACCTTACTTCTTCATCCTTGATACGATAGGTGAGGTTCCCGCCATTACGTTCATGCCAGCCCTGTTCCCAGCCATCGTTTGCCATTCTGATAAAACCTTTTACAAATTCAGCATCTAATACTTTCATCGTTTCCTCCTACTGCCGTTTGTTTAATACTGTATTCTCATACTCAACTACTTCTGCAAACCAGTCTTCTTTTGCTTCTACTCCCTGTAACTTACAATAATAATTCCATACATCACCGATTGGGTACAATTTCAGTTCCTCTTGTAATACCATCAGCTCTGTCATTTGATTGGTATCCTGCAATTCTTTTAATCTCTTTGGCTGAAGCAAAGCAAACAATAATGCTTTTTGCATATTGCGCATACCAACAACCCATGCACTGATTCGATTGATACTCGCATCAAAGAAATCCAATGCAAGGAATACGCGGTCACATGCATCGTTTCGAACGATTTCTTTTGCAATTTCCCTGGTTTCATCATCATAGGCAACCACGTGATCAGAATCCCAACGTACACTCCGCGTTACATGCAGTGCAATCTTATCCTGGAACAACAGCATAGATGGAATCTTATCTGACACCATCTCTGTAGGGTGATAATGACCGTTATCCATAAGACTGAGAATACCATTCTGTGCAGCATAATTAATACAGAATTCACTCGAACCTACCGTATAAGATTCCATACCAATTCCAAACACTTTTGATTCCAGGCAGACATACACCTTAGATTTATCATATGGAATTGACAAAATCTCATCTAAAGATTCTTTAAACCGCTTCCTTGGTGTGAGACGGTCTGCCGGAACATCTTTTAATCCATCCGGTATCCAGATATTCATAACGCATGGTTGTCCCAACTCTTCAGCAAAGTATTGTGAGATACGGATACAAGCCTGTCCATGTCGAATCCAAAACTTGCGAATCTCGTCATCCGGACTGGAAAGTGTTAACCCACTTGCTTTCTCATGGGAAAAGAATGTTGGATTAAAATCAATTCCCATCTCTCTCTTTTTTGCAAATTCTACCCATTTCTGAAAATGTTTTGGCTCTAATACATCACGGTCGGCAAATTCGTTATCTTCAAATATGGCATAGCACGCATGCAAGTTTAGTTTATGTTTTCCAGGAATTAAGGATAAAGCTTTATCAATATCTTCCATTAACTCCTCGGGTGTTCTTGCTTTTCCCGGATAATTACCGGTGGTCTGAATTCCTCCGGAGAGCGGTCCTATCTGATCAAATCCCTGCACATCATCCCCTTGCCAGCAATGCATGGAGATCCGTATGTTATTTAATTGTTCCAATGCCATATCCGTATCAACTCCTATTTGTCGATACATCTCTTTTGCTTCTTCATAACGTTGTTTGATATTCATTATAATCCTCCTTTTTAAGGTTCAAATCGTCTGATACTGCAGGAACGTAAGATACACGTCCTGGCTTCTTTCAAATCTGTAAAAGCTCCATCTGTAATCATCTGTACCATGAGATTTCCAAGAGCCGTTGCCTCCGTTGGTCCGGCATAAACAGTACGATTAGTCACTTTTGCTGTTAACTGATTCAAATAGTCTGCATTAGAGCCCCCACCAATAATATAGATTGTATCAAATTGTTTTCCTGTTAATTCTTCTATTTCTGTCAGCACGCGCCCATAACACTGTGCTAGGCTTTGGTAGATGACTGTGGCAATCTCACCTATCTTTTTAGGAACAGGCTGATTGGTATCTGCACAATAACGCTTCACTTCTTCCGTCATGTTTTCCGGTGCCAGAAAACATGCATCGTTGACATCCACTCTGGACGGAAAATCAGCAGCATCTTCTGCCAGTGCACAAAGCTCAGCAAAAGAATACGCATCATTCGTTTCATGCCGTATAGACTGTATCATCCAAAGTCCCATAATATTCTTCAAATACCGGTACCGGTATTCATATCCACCTTCATTAGTCAGATTATGGAGTCTGGAATCATCGTTACAAACCGGTTCTTCATTTTCTGTACCTATGAGTGACCATGTACCCGAACTAATGTAAAGTCCATGCTCTTCCAAACAAGGCATCGCCAAAACTGCCGATCCGGTATCATGCGTTGCCGGCAACACTACCTTACAGGAAAATCCAACCTTCAACTGTATCTCTTCTGTCAGACTTCCTAATTCTGTGCCTGCCTGTAATATGGTTGGAAAGATTTCTCTCGGATAACCCAGTCGATGAATCATCTCATCGTCCCAATCTCGCGTCTTGGCATTGACCAATTGTGTCGTTGTCGCATTCGTATATTCCACAGCTTTCTGACCGGTTAATAAATAATGAAAATAATCCGGCAGCATTAAGAACGTATGTGCCTTGAGCAATTGCTCCGGACTGTTCTCTTTTACTGCCATCAATTGATAAATAGTATTAAACACCTGTTTTTGAATGCCCGTACGAGCATACAATTCTTTCTCCGGAATCTTCTGATACACCTTCTCATCCATTCCTTTCGTTCTTACATCACGGTAAGCAACAGGCTCCCCTATGAGCTTTCCATCGGCATCTAACAAGACAAAATCGACCGCCCAGGTATCAATTGCCATACTCTTAGGCTTTATCCCCATCTCTGAGCACTTTTTCATCCCATTTAAAATTTCTTGAAACAACTGTTCCACGTTCCAACAAAGAGAGCCATTTCTCTTTTCCATCGCATTGGGAAAACGGTGAATTTCTTTCTGATATAATTTACCGTCTTCCGTCCAGCCTACCATGTGACGGCCATTTGATGCACCAATATCGATTGCTAAAAAATATTCCATAGCAATCCCCCTTCCTTTTTCTAATCTTAGAATACACAAAAAAGTCCTATGATTTTAGGTCTCTTTCGACTAAAAAATAGGACTTTATTTGCAGATTATGTTATAATTAACCAGACATACATATCGGGAGGTTTAACATGGATCAAAGAATCTTGGAACAATTAAAACAAATCACCTTGGAAGAGCAGGCTATCTTGAGTGGTAATTCTACGGTAGACAGAACATTATATGCCTCCAAACAGCAGTTTGTCATTGATAGTCACAAACTGCTTCAGAAGGGAAAATTGATCGAAATACGACCTCATACACGCTTCGTTCATTTCCCGGAACACCGTCATAATTTTGTGGAAATGGTATATATGTACAGCGGAACAACTACGCATGTGATTAACGGAAAAGATAAGGTAGTTCTACAGGAAGGAGACATTCTATTATTGAACCAGCACGCGACACAAGAGATTCTGCCTGCATCAGAAAATGATATTGCTGTCAACTTTATTATTCTTCCGGAATTTTTCAATCAAGCCATACATATGCTGGAGAACAACAATTTCCTGTATGATTTTTTAGTGTCTACTCTATCTACAGACTCCAATACTCCTGGTTATCTTCACTTTCAGACCAAAGATGCCCTACCGGTCCACCATCTATTGGAAAACATGATTTGGACACTCCTTCACGATCAGAGTTCCAAGAATACCATGAATCAGATTACCATGGGATTGTTGTTTATGAACTTACTTAACTATACGGACTGCATTCGTAAATATGACGAAAATCAGTACGAACAACAACTCGTATTCGCAGCTTTGAATTACATTGATACCCATTATAAAGATGGAACGTTGGAAGATTTTGCTGATTCTATACACTTGAAGACCTATACGATTAGTCGACTTTTGAAAAAGCAAACCGAACGTAATTTTAAAGAACTGTTAATAGAACGAAAATTACAGCAAGCCGCTTATCTCCTGACAAATACAACCTTACCAACGGAATCCATCTTGCATTCCGTCGGTTATGAGAACAGCAGTTTCTTCTATCGTCAGTTTAAGAAACGATATGGGAAAACTCCAAGAGAATACCGCAGACAAGATTCAGCCATTCGTAAGAACGGTATTTAAAACAATCTTTTGTCGTAAGCAAATGCCATGATATTTTGAGCGGATCAGAAGCTTTCATCCATTAGCGATGTGCGCCGCCAGGCGCACGTCGAAGAAAAGACTGTTTAGGATTGAACCATAATAGCAGCACTCCCACGACACATGCGACTGTCTCCGAAATAGGAAATGAGAACCATATCGCTGTCGTTGCATTGTTCAGTCGTGAAAATCCCCATGCCAATGGTAATACGATAACACCCAACCGGAGTAATGACAGCACCAATGAACTAATGCCACATCCCAGAGCTTGGAATACACCCTGAATGGCTATGTTTATTCCCGCAAAGATGAATCCAGCAGCAATAATACGAGTTGCGCAGACACATAACCGGGTTGTTTCTGCTGTTAAACCAAATGCACCTATAATCGGTTCTGCAAATAGTTCCAAAACAATCGTACCTGCAATCATAATGATACTAACATAGAAAATACCATACACAATTCCCTGTTTTACACGTTTCCGGTTTCCCATACCATAATTGTAGGAAACAATCGGTGTAATCGCATCACGCAGTCCA
This sequence comes from Lachnospiraceae bacterium, assembly GCA_051878935.1. Lineage (GTDB taxonomy): Bacteria > Bacillota > Clostridia > Lachnospirales > Lachnospiraceae > CANQDT01. The sequence goes on from JBJELB010000008.1 coordinate 5,898, forward strand.
AATCCGGCAAAAAACAAAAACTGCTGAATCTTATAAAAGATTCCATAAGCCGTAACAGCTGCTGCAGATACCGTTCCGAAGATAATATTGATACCGTATGTCATAAATGACATCAAAGCCTGCATGATTACTGCCGGCAAACCAATCTGATAAATCTCACCTAGTCGTTCTTTGCTCAACTTCAGATAATGCAAGCCATTTTGCACCTCTTTATTTTTCCTGTAATGAAAAAACATCGCAATTCCCATAGAAACAATCTGTCCTATCACAGTTGCATAAGCGGCTCCGGACACCCTCATTTCCGGTAATCCAAACCAGCCAAAGATCAGTATCGGATCCAAAACCATATTGACGATAGCTCCGGCTACCTGTGCAATTGTCGAATATAAACTTAATCCAGTTGCTTGCAATACTTTTTCATAGATGGAAAACAGCGAGATACCAAAACTCCACACACAACAAATCGATAAATACTTTTTTCCCATCTCAAGAACAATCGGATCAGTGGTCTGACTGGTCATATAAATATCTACACCGAATAATCCAAAAATTAAAAAAACAACATATATCATCAAGCCTAATGTCACACCATTACCGGCAACATAGGCAACTTTTTCTTTTTCATTCTGTCCTAAACGTTTTGCCAGCAAAGCATTTACACCAACTCCTGTACCAATTGCAAACGCAATAATCAACATCTGAATCGGGAAAGCCAGCGTCAATGCATTCACAGCATATTCTCCTGCATGCACAATCGTGGCGGTATCCCTCATTCGTGCTACAAACATACTGTCTACAATATTATAACAAGCCTGTAATACCATGGATAAGATCATAGGTATTCCCATACTTAGCATAACCTTAGAAATCGGCTGAGTTCCCATCTTATTTTGATTCTGTCCTTCTTTCATAATTCCTCCTGTTCAAACAAAAAATAAGAGGCGTAAACCCATCTGGATTTACGCCTAAGCTACTCGACTGTCACATTATAGCGAAGTTTTTTTTTGTTGTCAAAGGATTTTTTCAGTTGATTTCCGTCACTTTATAATCCTGATCTTCTATTGTTTTTCTTAATATCGAATCATCTAATTCTGTATTTAACGTCACAACAGCCGTTCCCGTTTCATGGCTGACTTTGGCACTTTCTACCTCGGCTAATGCCTCTAGAGCCTTTTTAACATGTGCTTCGCAGTGACCACACATCATACCTTCAATCGTGATTGTCTTTTTCATATTTTTTCGTCCTTCCTTCTTTTTACCTTTCTTCTTACTACTTTTATCTAATGATACATAGTTTAACCGCAGAGCATTCGTAACTACACAAAAACTGGATAGGCTCATTGCCGCTGCTCCGAACATCGGATTTAACTGCAAACCAAACAAAGGCATCCACACACCGGCAGCAAGGGGAATACCTATCATATTGTAGAAAAACGCCCAGAAAAGATTTTGTTTTATATTTCGGAGTGTCGCACGACTAAGGTGGATTGCTGCCGGAACATCACTCAGACGGCTTTTCACTAACACGATATCTGCTGCATCCATAGCGATATCCGTACCAGCACCAATCGCAATTCCTACGTTCGCTCTGGTCAGTGCCGGTGCATCATTCATACCGTCTCCTACCATAACAACCCTGCCATGCGATTTTAGCTGCTCTATCGCCTGCTCTTTTCCGTCAGGCAATACTTCGGCAATAATCTCATCGACTCCTACACGTTCACCAATTGCTTTTGCCGTACCCTCTTTATCTCCCGTTAACATTACAACATGCAATCCCATTGCTTTCATATCCGATATCGCCTGTCTGCTTTCTTCTTTCACTTCATCTGCAACTGCAATGACACCTAATAATTCCTTATCTCTTAGAAAGAACAATGGTGTCTTCCCCTGCATCGCATATTCCGATGAAAGTGCAAGCCATTCCTCTGCAAGCGTGATCTGTTTCTGAATGAATGTATCATTCCCACCATACAATGTCATTCCCTGATATACTGCTGATAATCCGTGTCCCGGATAAACTGCAAAGTCTGATATTCTTTCCTTCGTGATATCTTGTTGGTATCGTTCATCCTGCATAATAGCTTTTGCCAGTGGATGCTCACTTTGCTGCTCCAATACTTTGGCATAGAATAACAATTCCTGCTCTGTGACATCCGGAGAAGAGACAATATCCGTTACCTCCGGTATTCCCTTCGTAATTGTTCCGGTCTTATCCAGTACCACTATCTCTGCTTTCCCTGTTTCTTCGAGTGAAACTGCATTTTTAAACAGGATACCATGCTTCGCACCTACGCCATTTCCAACCATGATTGCAACCGGTGTTGCTAATCCAAGTGCACATGGGCAGCTAATCACTAAAACAGAAATCGCACGTTCCAGTGCCATACCAAACGGAACTCCAACCAGAATCCAAACAAAGAAAGTCACAAGCGCGATTCCAAGTACAATCGGAACAAAAACACCTGACACTCGATCTGCAAGCTTCGCAATCGGTGCTTTCGATGCCGAGGCATCTTCTACCAATCGGATAATCTGTGACAGCGTTGTGTTTTCTCCAATGCGCACTGCCACACAACGTAAATATCCGGATTGATTGATGGTTGCAGCTGATACCTCATCACCGACTGTTTTATCCACCGGTATACTTTCTCCGGTTAATGCCGATTCATCCACTGCGCTGCCGCCCTCTATAATCTTTCCATCCACCGGAATACTCTCTCCCGGTTTCACAACGAAGAGGTCATCTATCTTAACCTGCTCAACAGGAACCACCTGTTCCACTCCGTCACGAATCACCGTAGCAGACTGTGGAGCTAATTCCATCAGTCCCTGCAGTGCACTGGTCGTCTTTCCCTTCGAATATGCTTCTAACATCTTACCAAGCGTAATCAGAGTCAGAATCATTGCTGCTGATTCAAAATACAAACCATGAAGACTCGACATTGCCTTCTTCGCATTACCCATTTGCTGTGCATCTGCCATCAAGAATAAAACAACGGTACTATATCCAAACGATGCCGCAGAACCTAACGCAACCAGTGTGTCCATATTCGGTGCACGATGCCATAAGCTTCGAAAACCACTGATGAAGAACCTCTGATTGATTACCATGATTGCGGTTGTTAATAATAATTGTATAAGTCCGTTCGCAACCGGATTTTGTCCTAATCGTTCCGGTATCGGCCATCCCCACATACTATGTCCCATAGAGAGATACATCAGAACCAGTAACAGGATAAGAGAAGCTATAAATCTAATCTTTAACTGTTGTATACCCGAATGGTCTACCTTCGTTTCCCTTTTCCGGATCTTATCCGATTCCCCGACCTTTTCCATAGCTCCATAGCCTGCTTGTTCAACCGCCTGAATGATAACAGAAGTCTCAACATCCCCGTCAACTGACATTGAATTCGTTAATAGATTTACGGAGCAGTCCGTAACGCCCTCAATGCCGGATACTGCTTTTTCAACTCGCGCACTGCATGCAGCGCAGGTCATGCCTGTCACATGAAACTGTTTCATATCATTCTCCTTCTATCCATCAATCGAAAAGACTGTGTAGTCTGATTCTATATGTCAAATGCTTCTTTTATGCTTTGATAATGCAGGAAGATACCCTGTTCATCTAATTTCTTAATTTCATCTGCTGTTGCAAAGCAGAAGCCGTCAGTTTCTGCTTCCTGCAACAAAATATCCTCTTCCGTAATATCCATCATAAAACGATACACATCCACGAAATAATTGTCGCCTTCCTCCGGATTATCCCGCCGATAGGTAAACAGATAACCTCCTTCGGCATTCGTCACATCCAAACCGGTCTCTTCCTTTACCTCTCGAATAACTGCTTCTAAGGAATCTTCACCTGCCATAGCAGCTCCACCGGAAACTTCCCACCATCCGGGAGCCCACGCCTTTGTCATCACACGCTTTGTAATGAGAAAGGTACGGTCCGGTCTCATAATCACACCCAAAACCGTTAAGTGATATTCTCCCGTCTTCATGTTCCAGTCATTTCTCTTCATAGTGTGTCCCGTTTTTTCTTTTTTATCATTATAGATATCCCATAATTCCATATTCTTTTACCTCTTATCTATTCTTTCTATCGTACCCAGGCATGATTCATAGGACCACTGCCCTTACCCAGATTTAACATGGCTGATAACGCCCCCTGAATATACTCTTTCGCATACTCAACGGAGGTTTCCAGAGCGTAGCCCTTTGCCAGATTGGATGCTATCGCACTGGATAACGTACAGCCTGTTCCATGTGTATTATCATTTTCTATTCTGATACCGTAAAACCAACGATGTTTCCCATTCATATACAGTAAATCATTGGCATCGTTTAAATTGTGTCCTCCTTTACAGAGCACTGCACACCCATACCGGTCATAAATGATTCCTGCTGCCTTTATCATATCTTCTTCTGTCCGTACCGATATCCCGGATAATACTTCTGCCTCCGGAATATTTGGTGTAATCACTGTAGCAATTGGTAAAAGTTCCTGCTGTAAGATACGAATTGACTCTTCACCTATCAAACGTGCTCCACTCGTTGCAACCATTACCGGGTCAATCACGATATTGGAAGCATGATACTCCTTTAACTTATCCGCAATCACGCGGATAAGCTCTGACGAAGACACCATACCTGTTTTTACCGCATTCGGATAAATATCTGAAAAAATACTATCCAGCTGGTCAGCCAGAAATTCCGGTGTTACTTCCATGATGCTGCTGACCCCTGTTGTATTCTGTGCTGTTAATGCCGTAACAGCGCTCATGGCATACACACCATTGGCTGTCATCGTCTTGATATCTGCCTGAATACCTGCTCCTCCGCTGGAATCACTTCCTGCTATCGTCAAAGCAGTTTTCATCGTCATGGTCTGAACCAGACGTCTTAACTGTTTCGTGGTATTCCGAATATCCTTCTGGGCAAAAATGCCACTGACAACAGCTACTCCCTCTATGTCGCTTCCCTGCAACTGTAGAACATTATCTTTGGTAATTCCTCCGATAGCCACAACCGGAATCTGAACCGCTTCACAGATTTGCTGTAAAACTTCATGCTCAAGCGGTTTTGCATCCGTCTTGGTTCCGGTAGGAAAAACAGCTCCACTTCCTAAATAATCAGCACCTGCTGACTGCGCAGCGATGGCCTGTTCCACCGTTTTTGCCGTTACTCCCAGTATTTTCTCCGGTCCAATGATACGACGGACATCGGCTGCCTCCATATCATTTTGGCCGATATGCACACCATCGGCATCCACCCGGCATGCCAGTTCCACATGATCATTGATAATCAGCGGCACTCCATATTTATGACATAATCTCTTCAGTTCTCTTGCTTCCTGTTCAAACTGCTGCTCGCCCAGATTCTTTTCACGCAGTTGTACCATGGTCGCACCACCCAGTAGCGCCTCCTCTACCTGTTCGGCAAGTGTTTTTGTTCCCAGCCATGACCGGTCTGTGACAGCATATACACACACCTGTTCTCTTCTAAATCTCATGCTAGCTCCTTTTTATTCACAATTCATTATTCCGGATATGAAAAATCACAGTTTTCCTGCCGGTTCAAAATATCTAAATAACGCGCACACTCTTCCTTCGCCAATTGCAGATCCAGATTCTCATAATGACCACATTCGATTGCCGATGCTCCGAACATTTCCCCGTCATGCTGAGTAATCCGTTGTAATATTTGCTTCGTCATTTCAAATACCCGCTTCGGTTCCAGATTCCGCACTAACAAATAAAATCCTGTCTGACATCCCATGGGACCGAAATAAACGACTTCCTGTCCGATTTCCGAATTCCGAATATAGGTTGCAAACATATGCTCACAGGAGTGCATTACTGCATTGCTCATATAATCTCCGGCATTTGGTTTTCTGGTACGCATATCATAAGTAATCACATCTCCATCTTCTCTGGATATATAGAATCCGGGATCTAATGTGTTATGATTGATTTCAAAACTCTTAATGCGATTCATATTTCTTCCTCCCAAACTGTTTCTTCAAACAAATTGAAGGTAAGTATATGAAATATCATATACTTACCTTCAGCATTATAACTTGTTTTTTCTATTTATACAAGTTCACCGGTTACTTCACGTAAAATTGCCAGTGCATCTGCTCCGTCTACAATTCCATCTCCGTTGACATCGCCTACACTTACATCGACACTCGCAGCATTTTTTAAAATCAAGAGTGCATCAATTGCTGTAACACGGTTATCCGCATTCACATCACCAGACAATGGCTCTTCGGAATATGAAAGAGTATATTTCACCCCTTTCGAGGTATCAAATTTCAGAAGTTCCAATCCATCCTCTGTCACAGTTGAATATTCAACCTCTCTTCCATCACAGATAATGACCGGAGTTCCATACTTTGTATTGTTATAAATCTTACACTCGCCACCTACATTCGATGTAACGACTGCCTTTATTGGAGCAGCATCCTTCCATTGAATGTCAACAGCAAAATTCCCCCTTGCCAAAAGTCCTGTTACGCGTCCCTTATCTGCCCATGCAGTAGGAAGGGATGGCAGGATATCAATATATCCGTCATGACTCTGCAATAAGAATTCTCCCATAGCTGCGGTAGCACCAAAGTTACCATCAATTTGGAATGGCTCATGTGTGTCAAATAAGTTTGTTAGTGTACATTCCTTAATCTGTCCCTGATAAATACTGTAGGCACGATCCGCATTGGACACCGACTGCTTCGTATAATATTTACCAATCACCCCAAACTCAGAAGTCAGATCATCGTCATCCTGACCGATTGCTCTGGCCCATAGCAGTGTTTTGTTCGCACGTGACCATCCGGTTGACGCATCACCACGAGTATTTAAAGTAGTTCTGGCTGCCTGCAGCAGTCTCGGCGTTCTTCTTGTAATCTGATTACATGGATAGAGGGATACAAGGTGTGAAATATGACGGTGGTCACTGTTTTCCTCATAAGCTGCGCCTGCACGCGTATTCCATTCCATGATATTGCCCCATTCACCGATTGCAACAGGTGCCTGTAATTTATTTACCTGTTCTTCAACTACTGCAACCAGTTCCGTATCAACACTGTCCGATATCGTTCCAATCTTACTCAGTTCCAAATAAACGTCATATAACTGTTTCACAATCTGCTGGAAGATTTTTGCCCCCATCGTAAATTCTGTCAATTGCTCCGGAGAATAGGACGGACCGGCTATATATTCCTCTTTCTCTTCGTCATAATACAGATATTGAGAATAGAAACGGGCCGCTTCCTGAATCACATTATAAATACGCGGCAGATACTCATGATCACGCGAATAATCATACATATCCCACAGATTCAGGCAAATCCATCCAGACGATTCCGGAGATAAGCCCCATGAAATCGTCCAACCGGGATCTGTAAATCCAAACGCATTACTCCGGGTATGAGCTACCCAGCCCTCACAGCCATACACATTTTTGGCAGTGTCTTTTCCCGTTTCCATTAATTGTTCCACCCAATCCAAAAGTGGTTCCATTGTTTCAAGCATATTACCATTTCCTGCCGGATAGTAATTCATCTGAAGATTGATATTGATATGATAATCCGAGCACCACTTCGGGGCTCTCTGATCAGCCCAGAGACCCTGCAAGTTTGCAGGAAGACTTCCGGGACGTGAGGAGGAAATCAACATATACCGACCATATTGATAAAATAACTGGTCCAGGAAGATGTTTGTATTTCCCTCTCCATAATGCAAAAGCATATCATCCGTTGGCTCGTTGTTTTCACTGGACAGTTCCAGAGATACATTCTTATAGATGGACTGATAATCCTTTAAATGTGAATCATACAATGCATCAAAATCGGATTTTCCTTCCAACGCTGCAGCAACAACGGCAGCCGGATCAACACCGGAGCGGTATCCGTCCTCTTCACTGAATTTATAATCTGTCGCCAGAGACATCAGAATGATTACTTCATCTGCACCCTCCACAACTACCGTTCCATTATCGTAAGAAACTGTTCCATCTGTTGGAATAATCTTGAATTGTGATGCCCAACGCATATCATTATTGGATAATTTACCTGTCACCTGTAATGTATTGTTTTCAAAGGTTGTTGTAACATCTTTGGAATTGTTCGGTTTGTTGGAAAATTTCATTTGGAAGCTGATTTGATTGGATACATTCGCTCCAATCCGAACCGCCATCAGGCGATCCGGATAACTGGCAAAATATTCTCTCTGATAAGTCACACCATTAACATCATATTGAACCAACTGTTTGGAACGATCCACATCAAGAGCTCGGATATAATTCTCATATTCAGTGCCGGTTTTAATATTGGTAAAATTCAAAGCCAGATTTCCAAACGTAGTATAAGTTCCATAGTTTGTCTGAGAACCTGCTAATTGCTCCGCATAAGATATTGCTGTCTGTTCATCGTCTTCGAAAAGCGACTCACGTGATTTTCTGAATGCTTCCGTCCGGTCATCCGTAATGTGGTTCGGTTTTCCTTCCCAAAGACTGATCTCGTTTAATTGAAGGCGTTCCTGTGCTACGCCACCAAAGGTCATTGCTCCCATATAACCATTACCAATCGGCAACGCTCTCTCTTCCCATATCTGGTGGTCACTGGATACATAATCTGTCCAAATAGTATTTTCATCCTCTGCTGCAGGTTCATCATACCATAATGACATCGTACTGCGCTGAAGAGAATCTTTTTTCTTTTCTGTCTTTGCTTCATACACGACTGCTAATACCTCATGATTCTCATCCCGTAAAGTGATATGTATCACAAAACTGTCCGTTGTCAATGCTGGTATCATAATTGCTTCATCCAAAGACAATACCGCCTGATTTTCTGTAAAATCACTTTGGGAAAAAGTCAGCGTTCCGGTTGCCACATTTTCTCCTTTGTACGACAGAATTAATTCTGCAGTGCCATCAGGGACAGTGTAATGCTCATATTTTTCCAGGACAATCCCGGTAATCACACTCTCATTCGGAATAACGGAATGATTTGTATATTTCTCTTCCTCTGTCTTGATATGAAGGACGCGAAGATCCACATCGGTAATCGTCAACGTCAACGTAGACAGATCATTCGCAGTTGCAGGATAATGATTGGTACTATAATGAAAATAATCCACACCACTGCTGTGTTCATTCGTAATCATTAATTGATTGACACTTCCCGGTACAATGCATTCTCCATCACGTACACCTGATACTGCTCCGGAAACTATATCAAATGAAGTGGAACCTATCGTGGCAGTCATGTTCTTTGCATTATAGGCATGCGAACGCACCGGAACATAAATTTCGGCTTCCGAATACTGATACTTCTCATCCAGTCCGGGAACATCATAATTCACTGACAAAGGACTGCCGTTCTTTGCATAATAAGTATCTGTAGTACCCACAATCACCACTTTGTCACTCACATCGTTAACCAGGCAGGTCACACTGACATCATACGACGGCATGATAAACGAATACTGGTTTGGATTTCCTTCATCCTGTGTTGCAGCCAGCAGCTCCGTCGTCCCGGAAGCATTTTGGTAAGATAAAATCAAAGAACGATCCACGTAATTCTCCGGAACCGAACAGGTTACTGTCTGTCCTACATAGGAATAATCCTTTACTGTTACATGCTCGTCTGAGGTAATACTGTGTCTGTCTGCCGCATCATAAGCAACTTCAAACTCAAATGCATCAAAATAGACATGTGGGGCACCGGTAACCAGGCACTCTACAATCACACCCGTACTGACAGAATTCAGCGGTTCATATGCCGCATCACTGTAGGTAGCCGATTGTGCATAATTAGATACCGGCTCACGGTCTTTGATCAGACTTGCCCCCGAAAATCCAAGCTTATGATATGTAAATTTCCACTGCTCATTTTTGGATACGGTAATCGTCGCAAAGGCAGTCTTATCCGATACATCGGAAGCTGAAACACCGGTCAACACAGTATCTGCTGCATAATAATTAAACTTTAATCTGACATCTGTATAATTGCTTGTTCCACTGCTAAACCCAACGTTTGTCGAAATTGACTGCAATTTTGATGTATCAATATCCGGAATATAAAAATAGACGCTGGATACATCGTAATAGTTACACTGATATCCGGAAATCGTACCCGCCTTTCCGCTCTTCGTACTCCCTTCTGTTTTCACAGCAGCAGAATATGCATATTGCGTTATGATCCGCGTGTCCTCTGCTGAAACTTCTGCTTTTCCCCCGGTTTCTGCTGCCAAAGCAAGATATCCTGAAGGTGACACCACACCGGACAAAAGCATCGAAGCCATCAAAATGAATGATATCCATTTCTTCATAATCGTGTCCTCTCTTTCGCTAATACTATCTAGCCCCATGATACACAACATTTCGAAAATTACCACGGAATAAACGACACGTTTTATAGAATAATGTCCTTGAACTATTTATTCTTTGCACGATATTCACTCGGATTCATCCCAAACTGTTCCCGAAAGGCGGATTTAAACTGATCGGCAGAGAAATAACCGTAATGCGTTGTAACTTCTTCTATTGATTTATCTGTTGTAAGCAGCATTTCTGCAGCCTGTGTGATTGCATAATAATTCTTCAATTCACGAAAGGTTTTCCCGTAATTTTCTTTCAATATTCTCTGTACCTGTCTCGTAGAATACTGCAGATGTTCTGCCAGTTTTTCGATTGTAAGATCCTCTACTTTCCACAGGAAGTACCCTTCTATCAACATCTGTAAATAGGCATCCTGACTTACTGTCATCATTTGTTCCTTTGTTTTCTCTTTGGCTGTATACTGAACAATCTGTGCCAGAATTTGCATCAATAATCCTTTTATTTTGATTTCATGTACAAGACCGGCATGTGCACATTCTTCTTTTATTTCCTGAAGAACACGCAACACATCTCCATTGTCTTTTGCAATCAGGAATTGCATATTATGAAAATAATCCCCCATCATAGATTCTCTTTCTTTTGACGGATATTTTAATTGTTTCATTTGAAAGACAATACAGTAGTCTGTAATCGTATCGTCGTCCTGAAATTTTTTACATGAATAAGTCCCCTGGGCTTTTGTCATCTGGGAATGCTCCATACCCGGTCCATTCAAATAAAACACTCCGGGTTTTATTTGATAAGTATTACCATTAGAAATAAGTGTCCCATTTCCATCTACTACATAATTCATCTCATACATATTGGTTCCGTGAAAATGCTTAGGTATTGTTCCCGAATATGTACCATACCGAAAGTTCAGAAAGGAAAAACTATAATCCCCGAGTTGTATATTTAATGGCATCTTCAAAAAATTTGGCATTGTCAGCACCCCCCCCGCATTTACACCAAAACAATGATAAAAGGTAAGCATTTCCACTAGAATTTGCTTACCTTTTATTATAAACGGTTTATAATTTTCAAACAAGTCCGCGTACAAACCATCTTCATATTTTTTCAAAATATGAAGATGACATCTCAACTCTCCGTAATATAAACGAAAAAATTACACAACTCTAATCGTATACTTACATTACTCGTTATCAAAAATATTAACTACCTCATTCCAATCGTTTGTAACTGTTGTAATTGTCATTGTTCTTGTTATTTGTTCTGGTGTATCCGTACTTGCCGAGATAATATCAGCAACTTTAAATCGTAAACACTCCATCATTGGAGTTACATATACTTTTTTCATACCTCATTCATCCTTTCTAACTCTCTTTGACTAATTCAGCAGAGGTCAATGATGTTCCCTCCGGCATGCCCTCAACCGTAAATTGATATTGACCAGCTACTGTAATCTCAGTTGATGTATTATATACATATGTTTTAGTATCATCCGAAGCAACCAGTGTTATTTTATAGTTTCCTGATTCAATTTTCGCTGTAGTAAATGAATTTATCTCGTAACTGGATGCTGTAATACTTTTTACTGTTTCATCCGCCCTGAATGTAACAACGTCACCAGCATTAGGGGTGTATACTAGTATTTTACCGGAAGCCACCGGAGTATCATTTACATACCAAACACCTGCTTCATCGCTAACCGCTTTTACGATTTGACCATCTGTAAATTCATGCTCTCTGTCATTAACCATTACATAAGAAAAAATATCACCACCTAATACGATTTCATATGCTTTATCTTTATAAGAATTAGAACCCCCTTCATTATCTAGTGTCATATAGATATATCTATATGGTGTTGAATCGCTTATAGTACCGGTTTTCCATGTATCATATGCCAAACCCTGTGTTGCAATTTGAGTTAATTCCGTTGTTGTACCATCCCAGGAATCAATGTATTCATCAGAACCCCAGAATTTGAAGCCACCAGTTCCATTACCATATGCTGAAACATGTGTTAATTTCACTTTCTTACCTTTGCCTGCATCAAGAATATACTTGCCACGACTATTATCTGCCGATGCGATCGATTTATCGAACCATTTCTCTGTTGCAGTAGTAGATGCCGTATATGCTAATGTCACATCGGTACCAACTGTAAGATAATTCTCTGGAAGTTCATAACCATATTTTAGTGTAATAGTCCTAATGGTTACATCTGTCTGATAATTATCATATAATACATAGATAGATGTAACACCAGACAAATCTGCTCCTGCTGTATACTTTACAGCACCATAAGACGATGTCTTGTCTAATGCATCCTGGTAACCAGTTAATTTGGATGGTACCGTTATGTCACCATTTGTAACATCAGTACCATCTGTAAAATTGGCTTCTTTTTGTGCATTCATATTATAATAAACTGTACAACCTCTTGAAGCATCCACTGTAATATCTACAACATCATCCAAAGCTTCTGTGAAAGAATATTTTACAAACGCCCGTTTAGAACCGGTATAAACCGTTCCCTCTGTCTCACTGATTACCATTGCATTTATACATTCTTGATCCATTGCAGCCACATATTCCAACTTAGCTGCCTCTGTATCTGATGCTAACGCATTAAATGTTACAGAACTGATCGGAATGTACTCTGCTGCCCTAGCACTAATTCCTATTGTAGGAATTGTCATTGCTGTAGCTAATACAAAAGCTACTACCTTTTTCATAAAATTTCTCATAATGTATCTCCTCTATACTTAGAATTATTTTTGAGTTGCCTCGGATAATACCTTTGCAGCATCTTCCTGATTTAAGATGCCGTCTCCTGTAATATCCCCCTTGGCAATCACTTCATCACTCGGATTCGATGTCAACATGATCAATAATGCATCTACTGCTGTTAACTTACCGTCTTCATTCATATCACCTGGCAGTGTAACGACAGGAGTATTGGTAGATTTTATTTTCAGATTTTGTCCATCTACATATAACATATATCCGTCTTTTTCCTGTAAGGTAAAGTCTGAAAGACTTGGAGTTAAGCCGTTGCTGTAGGTGACAACCGTCGTACCATTGGTATAGCTTTCCGGAATAATCGTTGCATGCGATGCATTCTTATCGAAGGAAGCATTTACCTGAACAGCTTTTCCTGCTGCTACATAAATCGTACCAATATCTGCGCTTCCTGAAAGATTTAATGTACCATCTTTGAAATATACATCATATCCGGTATTATTCTTGATGGAACCTCCACTGATGCTGGCAATCGCACCCGCTTCCGGCAACGAAATACCACCACCGGTATTGGTATCGGATGTATTGCCTGTGATTGTTCCGCCCGTCATGTTGAATTTTGCACTTTTCATAACAGAGATTGCTCCGCCACCACTCGCATCGGTTGCAGTATTCCCCGTAATGATACCACCTGCCATATTCATCGTACTGCTTGCTTTCAAATCAAAGGCTCCGCCACGAGCATCCTTCCCACCGGTAATAACGGTGCCATGATACAGATTAATCGTTCCTTTGTTTCCTTCCATGATGCGCTTCTTCGAATTTGCATCTATGGTTAAAGCCAGCTTCTCATCCGTTGTTTTCTCTTCTGATTTACCGAAGCTGATAACCGGAATGTCCGATGTAACAGACTTGGCTAAAAACATCATATTACTGCTTGTCTGTTTTAATGTTACTCCATACGTGCCATTTTTAATTGTGATATTATTGGCAACTGTCAAATTACTTCTCTGAGCGGTTGTTGCATCGGAATAAAGCTGAATCGTATGTTCTTTTGTTGTATCGGCGATAGCTTCATTAATAGCAGTATCATAATCCGTTTTTTCTTCATCATTTAAATAGACTCCCGTCTTTTCATCCTCTGCTACAATTTCACGAATTCCAAGCCAGCTCATAACCGGATCTGCACCGGATTCCTTGCTCAGGGTAACTGTGATATCTGTTTCTTCCTCCAACTCGATTGTGATATGACTCTTCGCTCTTGGAGTGGTCATGGTTGCTTTCGTCTCATCTGTATATCTGCCATCCAGACTGACAGAAGCAGTACCCAGGGTTGTTGCTTCCGCATCCGTAACGGTCACTTTCATATATC
>JBJELB010000009.1:0-3794 GCA_051878935.1 Lachnospiraceae bacterium
TAAACCGGAAAACGGTGCAAGAAAAAACAGATACGCACCGCAGCCAGCGGCAGCCACCGGGCAAACGACATATTCTTCATAACATATGCAGATACTTCTTTGGAGTTGTGCCTGTAAGTTCTTTGAATACCCGGTAAAAGGTGCTTTGGCTGTCAAAACCGGACTGGTAGCATGCTTCTGTAATCGTGGCACCGCTGTTTAACAGTCGCTTTGCATGCAGGATGCGCAGGGTGTTCACATAGGTGTTGAAATTGGCCCCGACCTTATTGGTAAAAATACGGGACAGATAGTACCGGCTGACACCGATTTTTTTTGCAACCTCTTCACGGGAGAGTGGTTCTGTATAATGAGCGTGAATGTAAGTAAGTGCTTTCTGGATCGATTGCTCTTTATCTTCAAACACGGCGTCAACGAAGTCCATATTTTTAAAGATGTGGTAACATAGTACATGGAGATATCCTGTGATTAAGGTTTCATCAAAATGGAGGTCTTCAAATGGTGTATCAGAACCTTTGTCCGGCTTATATGAAAAAGTTGCTACCTGACGATTAATAACTGCTTCCGGTACCAGTTGCTTAATGATATAAACAATATCGGAATGCACGTTTTTACAGATGATATGAGGATTCTTCGGCTGCTTGGACGCAAAGATATTGCAGTAGGGGGGAACCATTTCCGGATAAAAGACCATAAAGAATACAACCGAATACTCAGGCGTGGAGTAACTGTGCATCTGGTTTGGAAAAATGATGGCCAGTTCCCCTTTTTCAAGCGTATGGAAATCATGTTCTATTTCGATCGTAACCGTGCCGTCTAATATATATACAAGTTCCGCGCCACGCTCGAAATGAGCAGGGAACTGGAAGTTTTGTCTTACGTTAAATTCAAAGGAACGAACTCCGGATGCGATGTTATATTGATTCATAAAATCACCCCATAATTTTTGTTTTTTGTATTATAACACAATTTGATAGTAATTTGTCATAAAACTAATAAGATTTTAGGAATTTGATTTGTTAAAATATATATAAAATAAATTGGGGTAAAAGGCTATTTGATTTATTTTGCACAAAACGGAAAGGAAAGAGGGAAGAATGATGCGCAAATTAAGACAAGACAAGAAAAAGCAACACAGCATCCGCCAGATGAGTAAACGCATGCTTAGTTTGGTACTTGCTGCATCACTTGCATTTCCTGCTGCTAATTTTGCCGCAGTAGGGACTCTTGCAGGTACATCGGTTGAAGCTGCTTTGAAACCATCAGCTACGGAGACAATCGATGGTGTTACATACAGTACGTATAGTTTTGACGTAGCTGAGAATATTGTAACACAGGAAGGTAAGAGCGCGAGTGATTTGTATGGTGGTAAAACGATGACCATCGGTAGAGGAAGATGTTTGTATCTTCAATATGATATTACCGGCTTGGAGGAACTGTTGGCAAACGGTTCTGTTGTAACAGAGGCGAAGATTGCGATGACCCGCTCCGGTTCTGCGGGTAATCAGTCTAATGTTCATTTTATTAAGGATAACAGCTGGATTGAAAATGCGTCTCATATTGATTATGCCAGTGGTAATGCACCAGCTTATGAGAAGTTTGTACTGGGCAGTACCAGCACCGTCGGTATTTCCGGTGAGTTTACCATTGATGTAACGGACGTATTTTATCGTTATGAATCGGATGTCGAGAGTGCATTATCTTTTATGGTTACCGGTAGTAAGACGGATGGCACGGACCCAACGGTAACCGATGAGAATGGTTTGGATGTTTATACCAAATATAACGGAAGTGAGGTTCCGAGAATTGATATCACAATCGCCAAAATCTCCAAAGAGACGGCTGAGAAGCAGGTAGCTCTTACTCGTGCCAAACTGGCAGCAGGTGTATTAACAAACCAGCTGGGCGGTAAAGAGATGGTGAAGGACTTCTCTTTGATTCGTGACATGAGTCTGTATCTTGGTGATGCTTCCACTACAGTCGCATGGACATGTGATAGTCCTTATGTTCAGATTTCTGAAGATGGAAATAAAGCTCTGGTAACACGTCCGGGTGTGGAAGATGAGGATGATGAGGTTACATTATATGCTCATATTTCTTACAACGGACAGACCTATACCAAGAAAATTAAGGTTATGGTTCTGAAGGAAAGTTCAGAGGTTAGAGTACAACCGTCACAGCAGTGGTTTATTCAAAATGGTGCAACAGCCGATTTGAATGGGCCGGAGTATATGGAGAACAAGGGAATAGATGGTAAGACGACAGCTATCGGTCGTGGAAGAGAAACTTTAATGTCGATTCCATTGGAAGAGATTGATGAAAATGCCACGAAAGTTGAACTCTATTACTGGAATACAAATGGTAATAATACTACAACGATTGATACCAATGTATATACTTTTGATTCGACTGTAGATGTTTCTTCCTTATCATATAATGCGGTTCATGCATTGGATTTAACCTCGGTTGGCACATTCACGTTAGTAAAGAAAGCAGAGCAGGGTGTTATCGATCTGACGAAGGCAGTGTTGGATGCGAAAAAAGCCGGTGATACCAATATTAATCTGTTGTTTGATGGTTCTTGGTCAACTACAACCACGATTGCGCAGATTGCCGGTATTACCTATGATTTAGATGAAACCAAGCGTCCATACCTGACGTTCTCAATAGAAGAGATCGAAAGCAGGCTTCCGGAGGCAGTTGAGATTGTTAAAAGCTTAGATGGTACGATTCATACGGAAGATTTTCTGTTTCCTGATGTATCTTCCATATCTGGTGCATCGGTTGAATGGTCGGTAGATGCGAATGACTATCTGGATATTAATGCAGATGGAAGTGAAGCTTATGTATACCGCCCGGCAAAAGATGCGGCGGGTGATGCGGAAGTAACGTTGCATGCACTTGTTAAGTGGGGAGATGAATCCCAGGAAGTGGATGTGACGGTCATTATTCCGAAAGAAAGAACGATTTCCCCTTATTTAAGACCTTCTTTAGAAAGAATGTTAAACCGTGTAGAGCTCCTGCTTCAATTAGCGGAGGAAGATACGGTATATAGTGCTGAAGTATTATCAAAAGACTTTAATGAATATTTGTTAAAAACGGAAGTTCCGGTATATGAGAATGCAGGAACGGCATATGGCGAACAGGTCGTACGTAAAACAGAAGCGACGGTTCCTAGAATTGATTTAACAGTTGATGATGCAGATCGCCAGTTGGGACAGTTATCTGTTGTAGCTTATCAGGAATTAAAAACTGCATATGATACAGCTAAGGATGTGTATGACAATGGTACAGAGACACAGTATTCCCCTGAGATTCAGAATCTGATTCGTAAGGGAAAAGCATTTGTAGGTTCCGGTAAAACAGATGATTCTTTATATACAAACAAGGTAAGTGATGCTGATTTATGGAAGCTTCCGGCTGTGGCAAGTGATGACAGTTCTACCAGTAAAAATGCAAGACGATATGAGAAAGTTACCATTCTTCCTGGCGATGAACTGGCATATTCCACATACCGTGCTTTTGAAGAATCTCTGGTTTGGGAATCTTATGCATTACTGGAAGTGGAACCGGAATTGTATCCACAGTCTGCGAAGGATGCATTGCAACAGAAGATTGATGATGCTGAGAAGGCGTTGAATGGTACATACTACCTGATGATGGCAAAGAGCCGTCAGTTCTTCCAATCCAGACCGGACGAGTACATTCAGCGGACCACCTTATATCAGTCAAAAGTTTGGAATTTTGAATCGTTTGAATATGGTTTACAGCGTTCCATGCAGTGGTATCGGAACCAA
>JBJELB010000010.1:0-3657 GCA_051878935.1 Lachnospiraceae bacterium
CGATGTTAATGGTTCTATTCTCCATATCAATATCCTTCAGCGTCAATCCTGTAAATTCCGAAATACGCATCCCTGTCTTAAACAGAATGTACATACCGTCATAATACTTGCAGTAGTGCGCATCGTTTTTAATAAATTCGAGGAAAGTTCTTTCCTGTTTTCTTGTAATGGCCTCACGAGTAACTGCGTCATTCACCAATACAGTTGCCAGCTGAAAACCAAAAGGATTCTTCCTTAATATATCGTCATCAACTGCCATCTGAAATGCAGGTCTTACAACTCCCCTTATAGAATGAATTGCTGAGAAACTCTTCTTATCCTCCTGCTGTAATTTGATGAGCCATTCCTTTGCATCGGATAATCTGACCTTGTCGATTCTCCTTGCTCCAAAAGGTTCCTTTTCCAGCAGATTAATTACAGTTCCGTAACCCGCTCTGGTTGTATGCTTAACCCCGGTCTTAGTTGCTATATATTTCTTCACAAGCTGAAGAACCGTCAAGCCGCCGCCATCAGGAACAATCATATCGTCCAAATCCTTATTGATTGCTTTCTCCTGATCTCTTAAAGGCGCATTATCTTTTTTTCCGGCTGGAATACTATCTGTAGCCACCAATCTCCAACTGTAAACTGTCTTGCGCTTACCGTTTCCATCAATGTATCTATACTTATAGCGTCCATCCGCTTCCTGGCTCTCTCCTGTGCGAAGAATGCGATTCTTACTATCGCGTCTCTTTTCGCTCATTAAACATCGTCTCCTTTCGAATCAGAGAGCCATGTATGCAATTCTAAATTATGTGCACATAGTATGTATCCGACTATGTATCACTATAGTACCACATACACGTCTCTTTTTCCACAAGAAAATAAAAAAATTCTATGAACTAAATCACATTCATCTGACTATCCATATACTTTTCAAATTGCTCACGCTTAATCAGTGCTCTGTTTCCGTTCCAGAGGATAAAATCCTCATCCGGATGCTCCTGAACAAACATTTTCAATTTCTTGTAACCAATTCCGAAATACTCCGATGCTTCATTTAAGGTTAATGTGTACTTCTGCCACCAAGGCAGTTCTCTTTTCTCGATACCATTCATCTCAGGCACGTCTCCTTTCCAATCCGGTCCGCGCTAAACGGATGTCCACTGGACATCCAGCGCCCCTTCTAACTTCCTAAGCGCCTTTTGACGAGATAATTCCGGTAAAAGCCGAAAAAAGACAAAAATAAGACCTGCAGGATTGAAATATAATTGCTACAGGTCATATTTTTTTAACCTTATTCTTTTTTAGGATAAATTGAGTTAATCAGACTTTCAAAAGCTTCGTTCAATTCATAGCGTGCAACCTTTATAGGATAAGTTGACTCACAATCTTTATCAATTGCACCGTCTATAGCGTACATGATTTCATACATAATATCATCAAGTTTTTCAGCATTAGGATCATGCAAATAATCTATAGTGCTGTTATAATAAACAAATGCCTGATCTAGCAATTCTTTAGAATACTTACTTTCAAGGTCTTCCCAAACCTTTTTCCTCTGTTCCACCATTCTATCCAAGTCAGATAAACATTCATAAAAATAACCAAATGCAGGTGAAGACAGAAACATATTTAATATTCTACGATTATTCTCAGACTCGTATCCAAAACTGACACAGGATTTTTCTCTTCCGGTAATATGCGTCAGAGCATTCACAGAATCAGAATCTATACCTAACTTATCTTTTATTGCTGTCATAAGCTTTGTGCCATCAGAATAACTCTCCTCATTAAGTAGAAACCCGAGCTCACATTCATATACCTCACATAGTTTGATAAGGATATCCATTGGCGGCATCAATGCTCCAGATTCATAATTTGAGATTTGTTTTCCTGATACTCCCAATTTATCTCCAAGCTTTTTTTGAGACCAGCCACGGTTTTCTCTCTCAGATTTAATGATTTTACCTGTTACTTCTGCTGAATAATTCATATGCTCTCCTTTGTTTACCTAAAAAGTAATATCAATTATGTGCAACTTACTTTACACTTCTCCTTTGCAGAATTATAATAAAGTCAACTCAAAAAGTCAACTGTGAAAAGGAGGAAGACATGAATTACGAATACAATTACATTCAAAACAGACTCAGTTCAATTCTTAGTGAAAATGATATGTCAAGGATATCATTAAAATCCAAGGATGGCATATGCATGATTGTTGATGTTCATGGTATGAAATGCTTCCAAGTGAAGCGATTCATAAACAATATTATTAATGTTGTTAGAATCTTTTTCCAGCTAATAGTTATTCATGGTTATAACCACGGAACCGCCATTAAGGACATGCTTGCACAGAACTTCAGCAACACTCACATTACAGAAAAGCATACTGATCCTTACAACCAAGGAGTTACACACATGCTCATCGCCGCGTAAAATACAAGCTATATTATGAAAGGAGTCACCATTATGAGTAGCACCACTAGAGTCAACAAGACAAATCAGGAGAAAGTTAAAATGAGAAAGCTTATTGTAGAAGCACCCGAATTAAAAGAAGGACAGACAGATAGCTCAGGAGGCATTCGCGAAAACGGTAAAATCTCTGTTCAGTACAAGAATCCTATTCCTTATGAAGAGCCAAAGTTAACGCCTGCTGCGCCTCAGAATACTTATACAAGGAAAGATATGTTAAAAGATTGGGCAAAAGATCTTGCTATGGACGTAGGCACTGATATTGTATCAATGCTATGGTACGAGTATGGAAAACCTTTTTTACAGGCCAAGCTACATCAGTTAGGACAGAAGGCAATCGCATATCTTGAATCCCCTTCAAGAACAGCTCAATCGTCCTCAGTTTCTGAAACGAAGACACCTAAAATCATTGATGCAGAATATGTTGAAATCCAGGAAGCAGATGATCTCGAAGATAATGACAAAATCATCCACTTCCCAAAGAAAAGAGTTAGCTAACACGAATACAATAGTCTAAACTAATCCATCCTGCTCCGGATTTGAGTTTACCCCATCCAAGTGCTGAGCCACTACCGTTCTGCACTTGGGTGATCGTAAACACCCCAACGCCTGTGTACTGTCCAGTCTTTGCAGTATTGGTTCCGGCACCCTTCCTGATATTCAAATCTGGGATACTTACCTTCACCATAAACGGACAATCCGCATTACTCATGCCATTTCCAGAGCCGCCATCTGCCACCTCAGGATAAATCTGCTTTCCGTTCCAGTCATAAACCTCATATCCCGGATTCTTATCAACCATAGCTTTCGCATTAGCAAGAATCGTATAAGCTCCAAGCTGAGAAGCAGCATCCTCCCAACTTTTCCTTACACGATAATACTTCACTACATCCGAAGCCTCACCAGCTACATCATACTGAGTCAGCTTCCATCTCTCAATGATGCTGCACAGCTTCTCCACATAAGTAAGGCTCGTAGCATACCCACCATCCTTGATGATCTGCACTGCCTTCTTATAATCCGTACACCCTTTCAGCCCATCATATCGTAGCTTATTTCCATTCTTAGCTCCAAGCAGATAAGCACTATGGTCTGCAATGGAATCTTCCACACATCCATATCTTCTAAAATCAGCTGTAATCGTCACGTAGCTTCCATCAGCCCTCTGCTCCTGAGTCTGCTTAGTATAAACAGAGCTGCCAT
>JBJELB010000011.1:0-71027 GCA_051878935.1 Lachnospiraceae bacterium
GGATTGTCCTTCGGCATGTTCCATGATGAATTATATTATCATTAAGGAGAAGAAATCTGCTACCTATAATGCCGCTGATCTGAGTATTCACTCTTCAGGTGCTTCAGTGGCACCTGCGGGTACAATACTTAATCCAAACAATGAGGAATTAATATGGAATAACGGAAGTAGTGATATGTATATCTATATACCGGATATCGATTGTTCTAAGGTGACCTCGATTACGGCTGCTTTTGGTTCGGGCAATACAACACATACGATCAGTTATTATGCGGTGAATGAAGAGGTTACATCAGATAATATTTCTTCTTATATTGAAGAGGACGATGTACCATTTGCATTTACGACAGTATCGGCAGGAGAAACATATAAGTATTTGTATTATCGACTGGATGCAGAAACGGTTGCTTCGGAGAGTAAAATTGAGAGCAGCTCAGACCATCCTTTAGTGAGTGCACAAACAACAGTAACCTGTAGTGAGGCTTCCTTTGCACCACCGACAGAATCCAGTACAGGAATTCTTATTAAACTGAATGCCACAAACGCGACTACCTATTTCGACCAGTTTACCTTTGGCTTTTCAGAGAAGCCGGAACCGGATGCAATTGCTCTTAAGAGACTGAATGCCGGCCAGATTACCTGTCGGGAAAGTGTAGAAGCTGCGTATGATGCCCTTGGACTTTCGGATGTGATGACTAGAACAGAGTATGACGCTCTCTCCGATGTACAAAAGGCTGCGTTATGTAATGCCGTTACTGGAAGCAAAGCCGAGGCAGGAACAGCGGATAATAAAGGATTTACAAATAGTAAAGCAGTTCAGATCGCTTTTTCAGGTGCGGTCAGCGAACAGAAAGCAATTGAATTAGCCGGTACGAAGAAGGTAGCTCCTCAGGGTGCAATGATTCGAAATAAGCAGACAGGACAGAACGGACAGGCATTCCGCTTTGTTTCCGTTCTGAATCTGACAAAAGCATCTCTTAGCAATCAGACGATTGCGACAGGACAAAATACAGAAAGTGGCTTGACAGGTACAGATGGTAAGAAGATACGATATGGTATGTTAATCATACCACAGGCAGCGATTGATAAGTCAGGACAAACACTGACAATTACAGTGGATGAAAATGACAGGATAACAGCAAATCCGGTTATCGTAAACGGGAAAGAATATCAGCCGGTTCATATTCTGTCCAAGGTGGTATATGAAGGTACCGAGAATCATGCAGATTATATCAAATATACGGGTGTATTAACAGGAATTGGCGAAGCATATTACAACCGTGCATTTTATGCAGTTTCGTACTGCGTGGTAGGAACAGGAACAGAGGCAGAGATTACATATTCTGATCAGGTGAGCAGAACGATGAGTACTGTTGCTCAGACAGCCATTGAAAGTGAAACGCAGACTCAGGAACAGATTGATTATTTAACACCGATTGCGAATGCTGGAAATACACAATAGAAGGGAGTGGTAACAGTGAAAAAACAATATTCAGAGCCAAAACTCCTCATTGTTCCATTCATTCATGAGGATATGATTACTTTCAGCACTAACGGAAATATAAATTCCTTAGATACAGATTCATCTGGTGATTTTGACGCATTAGCTTATAATGATTTATATATTGATGCGGAGTCCATATTTAATGAAACGTAAACTAGGATAGGATGGAAGTATATATTACTAAAATTTAAAAATAAGTCAGTTGTGGATCACCATGGCTGGCTTATTTTTTTTGACTGTTTTTGACTTCTCATTTCAGTTGGTGTCATGTGATATTGGTTATGAAAGGTATCATAGAAAGTACTGGAAGAACCAAAACCGGATTCTTCTGCAATGGTAAGAATCGTCATATCAGTACGTTCTAATAATTGACGCGCATAGTTCAAACGTAAGGAATTTACATATTCGGAAAAAGAACAAGAATGAATGGATATACACAGTGGAATACGGACATGATTTATTTCGGTGAGATGGAGTGTTATGGCACGCCGGAGTATTTTGTCCAGAAAATAGATTCTTCCTGGAAGATTGCAAAGGGAACGAAAGCATCGGTTCAAATACTGACATCGGATAAATTGGATGATACCAATTCACTGTCGAACAAAACCAATGTGGCACCGGCTGCAGGAGAAGATATCGCAGTCTCTTCTGATTTTCGATATACGATTCCGGCACAGTCCTTCGTGATTTTACGAATTCCGGTAAGTGATGGCAAGCTGGTTGGTGATATGAATCAGGATGGAAAGATTACAGCAGTAGATGCATTAGAAGTCTTGCTTATTGCTACGGCGACGGAAGAGCAGGTAAATCGTGGTGACGTCGAGGCAGATGGAATTTTAGACAGGAAGGATGCATTAAGAATTCTGGAAATCGCATCCGGCCTATAAGATGAATCAACTTTGTCCATATTTTTCAACATTATGTGCATAGAATAAAGAATGATTATTATTTAAAATAAACCCAAGAAATGAAATTGGGAGGTTATGAATATGAAGTTTTGGAAAAAGATGCTTTCCATCGCATTGGCTGCTTCCATATCCGTAACAGCATTACCTGTTAGTCTTGGGATACCGATGGTAAAGGCAGCAGATAAGACGGTTATTGTAAGGCCAACAGATGCTTCTCCATTTAACAACGGAGAATTTCAGGGCTGGGGTACCAGTTTATGCTGGTGGGCGAATCGTGTCGGTTATGATGAGACGTTGACGGATTTATCGACAAAAGCATTGTTTAGTCTGGAGGAAGGTCTCGGAATGACAATCGGACGCTATAATATTGGCGGTGGCGATGATCCGGAGCATAATCATATTACGCGTTCGGATTCCAAAATTCCGGGATATCTGGAATTGGATGAGGAAGGAAATCGGGTTTATAATTGGGAGGCAGATCAGAATCAAAGAAATGTATTAAATAAGGCAATCGAATATGCCGGTGGTGACATGATTGCAGAAGCCTTTTCCAATTCACCACCATATATGATGACAAACAGTGGATGTTCTTCGGGAGCAGAAAGCGGTTCCAGTGATAATCTGAAGTCTGATGAATATACGAATTTTGCGAATTATCTGGCTGAAGTCTGTGACCACTTTGATAAAGAATGGGGAATCCGTTTTCAAAGTGTAGCTCCAATGAATGAGCCTGATACGAGTTATTGGAGTGCAAACAGTGTCAAACAGGAAGGATGTCATTTTTCGCCGGGTACTTCCCAGTCTAAGATTATTGAAGAACTGGATCAGGCGCTGAAAGAGAAAAATCTGGATAATATTATCATTAGTGGTACAGATGAAACCAGTATCGATACGCAGATTAACAGTTACAATAAGCTTAGTGATGCAGCGAAGAATGTTGTGCAGCGAATTGATACACATACATATAGCGGTTCCAAACGTTCAGAATTGAAAAGTCTGGCAGAAACAGAAGGGAAGAACCTCTGGATGTCGGAGGTGGACGGCGGTTCAACTGCCGGTTCTTCCGCAGGTGATATGAGTGGAGCTTTGTGGCTGGCACAACGCATAATTACTGATATGAACGGAATGATGCCATCAGCATGGATTTTGTGGAATGCGATTGATGCACATCAGGATGCTGCCTTCCAGACGCCGGATGGCACTTATTCAGAGGCAAACACGATGGATAGTTTTAATTTCGGCGGCGGACACTGGGGATTCGGTGTCGCTGACCATGATAATAAAACCATTCAGTGGAGTAAGAAGTATTACGCGTTTGGACAGTTCTCAAAATTTATTCGTCCGGGATATACGATCATTGCTTCTGATGCTTCTAACTTAGCCGCAATGGATAAGAAAACAGGAACGATTGTTATTGTTGCGATGAATACCAGCGGTTCTGAGCAAACGGTTGCTTACGATTTGTCTGAATTTGCATCTGTAGGAGATACTGCGCAGGTAACCAGAACAAGTGGCAGCTTAGAGGATGGTGAGAACTGGGCCAAATTATCGGGTGAGACTCTTAACGGTAAACAATTAGAAGTAACGTTAAAGGAGAACTCCGTTACAACGTTTGTTATCCCACAGGATTCGGGTTACGAGACTCTGTATTATGGATTAAAAACACCAAAGAAGGTTGGATTTGTTGGCGAAACGGTTCAAATGGAAGTTGATACGGATGCAGAGAATGTTGCTGAGACCAGCTGGAAGGTTACAGAAGCGGATGGAACAGAAACAGAGAAAGCCAGTATTACCTCTACCGGTGCATTGTTTTTGACAAAGTCCGGTACCGTTAAGGTAACTGCTACTCTTGGCAGCCTGCAGTCATCCGTTTTGATAACCATAATCGGTGAAGAGGATTATGTTACTATTAAGAATAAGAAGAGTGGATTGCTGCTTGATACTGTCAGCCATGGAAAAGACAGTGGTACGGCACTGGTTCAGTGGGAGAATCTGAATTATTCTTCCTCGCAGTGGAAGTTAGTCAGAGTGTCCGGCAGTTCGGACGGATACAATATCGTACATAGGAAGAGCGGATATTATCTGTCAGCAGTAGACGGCCAACCGGTGATTACGTCTGCGGCAGATGCATCCTCCGCGGCGGCACAATGGCAGATAGTGGAAGTAGCAAGCGGATATTATAAGATAGTGAATCTGTCTGCATCGAAGGTACTAAATGTCAGTGGAGCAAGTACCTCTAATGGCGGAAATGTCATTCTTTATAGCTACGGTGGTGGTGAGAATGAAATGTGGTCCATTGATCTGGTGACAACCGAGCCGGAGGACCCACGGGAAGATATGATTAGTATTACAAGTGACATGGTGACAGGTACATCAAGTTATAACAATACGAATCCATATACAAATGCTGTTGATGGAAACAATGATACCTTCTTTGACGGATTAACAGATGGATATGTACAGATTGATTTAGGAAAGAAATATAAGCTGACTCAGATTAGCTTTGCACCGAGAGTGAATTATGAATACCGTATGAGAGATGCTTCTTTTTATGGTTCCAATGATGGGGAGAGTTGGACGAAGCTGTATACGATAGTCGATGCACCGGAATTTAAAACAAACGATATCCGTTCTTCTGAGTGGGAAGGGGATACGGACGAGTATCGTTATATTAAATATCAGGTGCCGTCGGGAACGAATAATTATAAACCAAACGGAGCGTCAGAGAGTTATTGCTGTAACATTGCCGAGATTTCTTTGTATGGTACAGAGGTGGTGGAACCGGAGCCATTTGAAAAACTGGAACGAACCGGGTGGTCGGCAACTGCCAATTCATCCCATAGTGGTTCTGCTAATCAGCCGTCTAACGTATTGGATGGTGATAGTACCACCATTTGGCAGGCAAGCTATAATGCAACGGATATGACGAAATTTGATCCGGAAACGAATCCGTACATGTTAACGATTAACATGGGAACAGAGATTACATTTTCCCGTGTAGATTATCTTCCAAGACCAAATAACGGTCAGGATGGAGATATGAACGGAGTCTTTACAAAATATGAGATTCATATTTCGAATGATGGAAGTGATTGGACACATGTAGCGTCCGGAGAGTGGTCTTATGATTATACCAACCGCAATCATTCAGAACGTTATGCGACCTTTGCACCGGTAACAGCACAGTATATGAGAATCATCGTTCGTAAGAATGCCTGTCGTCAGGATCAGGCATATGCTTATTATGCTACGGCAGCAGAGATTAATCTCTCGCAATATACGGGTGGAAACCATCCGATGGATGAAGCGAAAGCAGCTCTGGCTGAGACAAAAGTACAGGTAAATGAACTGAGTGATTCAGAGCGTAAGAGCAGTTTGTTAAACAAGATTACAGCATTAGAAGCAACCGGAACGGTAGAATCGATTAACGCATTTATCGAAGATACACAGAGTCTGTTGAATCTTTATGCCATGATGGAGGAAGGAGTGAACCTCACATATTTCCAACGTTTAGAACAGCTCCTGATTGATAGTGATTACTCTGAAGAGAGCATGTCACGTATGAAAAAAGAAATAGAAGGCTTCCAGACACTGGGAAAAGATATTGCAGAGCCAGTCGTTACCGATTTGGATGATGAATACATGATGTCGGATGAAGATGCACAAAAAACATTAATCGTACGACTGAAGGAAGCAAATATTGCTGCGAAGGCAAAGATTGCAGCAAATCCGGATAAGGATTACAAGATGCTGAAAGAGTTGGTTGCTTATACGGAGGATGTTTATAAAGAGGATGGTTATTATCATCCATATGGTCTGGATGATACATCCTGTGAGTATGTGGTAAACAATATTAAATTTGCTCTTCAGAATCTGGAAAAGATAGAGAACGGAGAGATTGACAGAGTTACCAGTATCAAATCCGGAACGACATGGTTAGACGATCAGGGTTCAAAGATATCAGCTAATGGCGGACAGATTATCACAGGTCATGATGGTAAATACTACTGGTATGGAGAAGATAATAAACTGGGATATGATTTAAGAACCGGTGTCAGTTGTTATTCTTCCACCGACTTAATGAATTGGACTTACGAGGGACTTGCTTTTGAAGCGTTTAAAAACGATACGGAACAGAGCAGGAAATTTGCAGATGATCTGCTGACGGATAATATTCTGGGAACAAAGGGACGGATAGAACGACCAAAGGTAATCTATAATGAGAAAACTCAGAAATATATCATGTGGATGCACTTAGAGAATAATGGAGGATATGGATTATCCTTAGCAGGAGTGGCAATTTCGGATTATCCGACCCATGGTTTTGAGTGGTTACATTATGGATACCCGGTTTATGATAAATCTGTTACATACAATCAGAATGCGAGACAGACCTTCCGTGATATGAATTTATTCGTGGATAAGGATGGAACTGCATATGTTTACTATGCATCTGAGGGGAATCCGACGATGTACGCGGTTCGGTTAAATGACGAATATACCTGGATTGATAGTGACGGTATCGTAGCGTCAGATTTGTATTATGCAGATACAATGACAGAAGCAACCGGCGGAGAGACCTATCAATTGCCGTCCTTTACAGAAAAACAGTTATATGTCAGTGCCACAGATGCCATTAATCTGGAGGGCAGTACGATCGTTCATGAAGACGGTCGTTGGTCCCGTGTCATTTATCTGACAACCGGTTCTGATGGAATTGAGAAGTATAGGGAGGCTCCGGCACCGATTCGCATCGGTGATACCTATTATTTGGTGACATCCGGATGCAGCGGATGGAAAGCAAATGCCGTTATGGCATTTGAAGCAAAATCTCCACTTGGGCCATACGTGCGCCAGAATCAATCTTTGATGACAGGCTCTTCCACGGATGGAAGTCCGGCCAGTACCAGTTTTAATTCGCAGAGCACCTGTATCCTGAAAGTTGGAAATGAATATATGTATATGGGCGACCGATGGAAAAATGCAGATTATAATCATGCAACTTCTTCGATTAAACGTTCTACTTATATCTGGCTTCCAATGGATATTTCGGAAGATGGTGTCTTATCGGTATCCTGGTCAGCATCATGGACATTCTCGGATGGTGAGATGACTGGTGATGTTAATCGTGACGGCAAGGTGGATCAGGATGATATGATGATGATTTTAGATTATGCAACACAACAGTCAACCCTTACTATATTGCAGCAGGAAATAGCAGACTGTAACCTGGACGGGAAAGTTTCGGCGGTGGATGCATTATGTTTGTTGCATAATATCTAATAAAAATACCACCGTATCCCATTTTTGGAATACGGTGGTATTATATAGTGAAAAGTCTTTTTCGATATTGGCTGGGTGAATAACCGGTTTCCTTTTTAAAGATTCTGCTAAAATACAAAGCATCCTGATAACCAACAAAACCGGCAATTTCAGCAATCGTGAAGTCGTTATTGGCTAACAGTGATTTCGCTTTTTCAATACGGATATTGGTGATATACTGTCTTGGTGAAATGCCCGTATAATTTGTAAACCGTCGAATGAAAGAGTGATAATTGATGGCGTGATTTTTTGAATATTCCTTTAATGAGAAATTATATTCCGGGTGCCGTTTAAAATCACGAATGGCATTTTCGACGAATGCATCATAGGAAATCAATTGAGCGGTGGAATCATACCCACGTTTAAAATCAATCAAAAGCTCATGAAGCAGGCAGGTTATTTTCTCATGGTATAAAGGCTCTCGAAGTTGTATTTCCCGGATGATTTTATCCATAGTTTTGTTATACTTTTCATCAATTCCGACAAACAGGATGGATGGCTGTTCTTTTTGAATAAAATCCTGAAACAAGGTTTCTTTTTCATAGGTAAAGTGTAACCAGTATACATCCGGCTGTTCTTTCAATTCGTAATAGTATTCCTGAAATTCATGTGGAGGATAGAGCAGGATATGCCCCTCTGTAACAACATGTTCTTGATTATGAATATTCGCATGGATTGTGCCCTGTGCGACATAGAGGATCTGAAAATCGGCGGTCCCTTCAGGACGCTGGATGTGATAGTGAGGTTTTGTGATTAATTTATAGCGGCCGCAGCAATGAACAGTAAAATTAGGTTCTACTTCCGGGTAGGAAGTGCCAATATCAAAATCATATCCGGTATTTGAATACACAATCATACCTCCTTGCTGTTCTTATTATTGGATACATCAACTTTGTCCATGCTTTATGATAATATGTGTATGGAAGTTTTGTCAATACTTATATAAAATAGTGACAGGATCAAAAGTCTTAATATGATCTCAGGGATAAATCAGGGCAAGGAAGGGGAAAAGTATGAAAATGAGACATGTGAAAATTTTATCCATATTGATGACAGTAGTCATTATGTGCTCTTCTGTCATTACACCTCATGTTGTGGCAGTGGATGAAACGGCAGCGGTTATTGATATGGATACGTTGCTTAATGGGGAAACTCCATCGGTGAAGGCATACTTTACAGGAAAGGGAAGTATCACATCGATTGAAAACGCAAAAGAGAAATTATTTGATGGTGCAGCTGATAACGATGAGAGTAATGTTTCCCATTACGTTGACTTACGTAATGGGTATTATGATTATGATACCGCTGCTTATGTTGAATCCACAAAGTGTGGAGATATCGTATTTGATTTTGGGTACAATAAAGTAAATATTACAGGAGTTGAATTGTGGGCAAGAGCAGATTTCATTCAACGTATACAAGGGTTTCAGGTATTCGTTTCACAAGATGGAACATCATGGACTGCTTTGGCAGATAAGGTCAATGCGGTTTATACAGATACCGAGACATTGATTAGTTATGGTTATGTAACAACTGATGCGAAAGGCTCACAAACAGTAATCACGCCACTTGTAAATGATTATTATCGTTATGTTCGTGTGATAAATAAGGATAATGCTAGTTATGGCAGTATTGGTGAGATTGTATTTCATGGTTCAATAGAAGAAGGAGAGACATATTTTGTTCGTGATGCGAAACAGCTTCTTATAGCCGAGATGGAAAAGTATGGGGACCAAATCGAAGTACTGGATACGCTGGAATTACCACTCGTCGATACATTGGCTGCAATTGAATGGTCGACTGACTGTGAGAACATACAGATTGAAAGCTTTGTGGGTGATTATGATATTGATGGGACGACAGGAACGTATTACAATGATCGGATTGATTTTTGGGCTGTGCAGACAGAGCAGCTTCAGACTGCTACGTTGACAGCAACGATTTCATATCCGGGAGAAGAAACGGATACTTATTCTGTTCCTGTTTCGATTTTGCCAAAGGGAACGAAAATCACCTATAGCAATTTTCAGGTAGGTGCCCCGTTATATGATAACAATGGAGCCAGAGTACAGGCACATGGTGGCGGTATCCAGAAATTTACCGTAGATGGAGTGACGAAGTATTATTGGTATGGCGAAGATAAGACCAGAATGAAATATAAAGTAACTTCACAAAACATTGATTCTGCCATATCCGGACCGGTTCATTGTTATACTTCGACAGACCTTTATAATTGGACAGATGAGGGGGAAGTACTAAAGGTGTTTACTCCGTCCGTTTCGAAATCAACGTTATATTATTGTGATGATGCGGAATATATGCAGAAACGAAAAGAAGAGTTTCTACAAGAGCCATATTTTGCAGCATTGTATGCAGATTATGATGATGAGCAGATAGAGCGTGTGTTATTAAATCTGGATTCCAAGTGTGCTATTCTGGAACGTCCCAAAGTTATTTATAACGCAAAAAATGATAACTACGTTATGTGGTTTCATGCAGATGGAAATTATAATCCGGATACCAACGGAAGAGGAGGGACGAATAATTATTCTCGCTCCCAGGGCGGTGTAGCAGTCAGTGATTCCCCAACAGGACCATTTCGGTTGATCGACAGCTATCAGGCATATTATAAGCATAGAGCAATAGGGGATTCTTCTGATATGGCACAGGGAAATGATAAAACAGAAAATGGTATCATTACATCGCTTGGAGCGAATGGTATGCTTCGCGATATGAACCTGTTTGTGGATGATGATGGGACGGGTTATATCATTTATTCTAGCGAGAATAATAAAACAGAATATATTGGAAAGCTTAATGATGATTATACCTATTTTGCAACAAATCCGGATGAAGCAGTGGAAGGTATTGATTTTATTCGTGCGATACCAAATGAGAACCGTGAAGCACCGGCGGTATGCAAGTATAATGGCAAGTATTATATGATGACATCCGGACTCAGTGGATGGAACCCGAATGCCGCAAAGTATTATGTGGCGGACAGTATGATGGGAACATGGATCGGTAAGAACAATCCATGTGTAGAAAGTGATATGGAACCCTCTAATTTGACATATAGAACGCAGAGTACCTGTATTCTTCCGGTCGATGAGGAAAAAGGAAAATATATCTATGTAGGAGACCGTTGGCTCTACGGTACTTCACAATATAATCCAGGCTCCTTGTTTGATTCCCGCTATATTTTTCTACCAATCACATTTGCAAAGGATGGCAGTATGTCGATTCAATATTATGAGGAATGGGAATTGGATGTAACAGAAGAGGTAAATCACGATGTGAATCAAGATGGGCGTGTGACTGCTGTTGATGCCTTATTGGTACTGAAAAATGAAGGAAATACAGAATTTGCTTTGGAAATTTTAAAGGCTGCATGCGTATAGCATGCAACCTTTTAAGATGGATTTACAGTATGCTCTGTTCGATATGCTTTTGGTGTTGTGTGGTAGTATTCTTTAAAGGAACGGCTGAACTGCTCTGCAGAAGAATATCCACATTCCATAGCAATGTCGTGGATAGATTTGTTTGTTTTGCTAAGCGAGGTAGCAGCCCTTTTCATATTGTAGTAGAGTTTGAGTTCCCGGAATGTTTTATCATAGTTTTGTTTCAGGATACGCTGCGTTTGACGTGGACTACATTGAATCTGGTCAGCTAATTCTTCCAGGGTCAGTGTATTACTTTTTCGGACAAATGCGTCATTGATGAGCTGATGACGGTATTCATTCAAGTCCATATTAATCAGTTTTTTTGTCTGAGAGGACTGAATACAGAGATGACGGACTAAACATACAATAAACTGCATAAACAGACCTCTCATCAGAATATCATTGCCCAGAGCAGGATATTCATTTTCTTCATATATCTGATTCAGAATATGAAGCATTGCAGCGTCAGAATCCTCACCAATATGAAATTCGGTATTATAAATCATATTGATAATTCCGGGTGCATTTGACGTCTTTTTCGTATTATGGGGGTGTATGGTAAGAGTGATACAATAATCCGTAATTCGTTCTCCCTTATCCGGTAGCTGCGAGTGTTCTATTTTGGGCCCGTGCATGAAGAAGGAACCGGGCGTCATTGGATAAGTAACACCACGGGAAGTCAGGGTTCCATGACCGTCCAGGATATAATTGATTTCAAAAAAGTGTTCACTGTGATAATGTGTATTGATGAAATAATCATAAATACCGTATTTACATTGCAGGAATGTTAAACGATAATTGTCAATATCAATCACAATTGGTTTTGATAAGATATATGGTAACTGCATATTGAATCCCCCTTTTTCTCTACTATTATAAGTTTTTTATGAATATTTGTCCATCGTTTATCATAATTTTGTTGATAAATTACGACGCATAGGTGAGTCATATGTCACATTTTGCAATTTTCAAATGAGTGAAAAATAAGATATAATAAAAAAAAGGAAGGTGAAGTAGTATGAAAAAGAAAATAATATCAAGAATCTCGTCTGCAGTTCTTTCGTTATCGTTACTTTTCACCTCTGTTCCCATAATGGAATCAGAGGTGAAAGCAGCCGGTAATACGGTAACATTACAGGAACTGATAACGACAGGAAATCTGGATGTGGAAGCGCAGGATGATACCTTTCAGTTTTCTGTTGCAACAAAGGATTATAATGCCTATATGTGGGTCCCGGAAGATGTGAAGCATTTGACCGGACTCGTGACCGGTGTGACAAATCTGGTAGAACCCAAATTAATGTATTCTGCTACGCTCCGTCAGGTATGTAAAGAGATGAAGCTTGGCATTGTATATTATATGCCTCATGAAAATACGGAACAGCCGGCCGGTGGCTATTTCTCCGATTTTAATAATGTGGATGGACATGCCGGTGAAAAATTGGATGAAATGATGTCCAAACTGGCTGCTGTCTCCGGTTATGATGAGGTGCGTTATATTCCGTTTATTACGACAGGACATAGTGCCATGCTTTCAAATGCCTATGACATTTCCCATTGGTATCCGAATCGTGTCATCGCACAAATTGCGATGGCGGGTGGTGCCGGTGGCGGCGGTATTGAGAAGGGTGTTCCGATGCTTTCTGCAGCGGGACAGTTCACGGAACATTGGACCGGCTATGGGAAAGACGGATATTTTGATTCCGAGCTGCCGAACTTTATTAACAACTATCGTTCTATCAGCAGTGACTATCTGATCAGTCCGATGTGTGAATATGAAGCCGGACATTATGACTGGAGTGAACAGTCTAACCAAGGCGTTGCTTTTTATATCCGTAAAGCAGTACAATATCGTATCAATCCGGATGATTATGATGCAGATGGTAAACTAAAAGAAGATTACCGATTAGTTGATTTAACAGATGGATCGTTTGGATACCTTGCTTCTATTGACATGTTTGCTACCTACCAGACAGCTGCGTTGGAAAGTGAGATTACGCATGGACCAAGCTCGGATTTTACAGAATCCAAGAGAAAGAAACTGTTGTGGTTCTTTGATAAAGAGCATTATGAGTTTACGAGAGATTTTACCATTGAACGTAAAAAATTAATAGAGGAACCTACAGTGGCCGCCGGAGATACGGCATATCCGGCGAAAGGAAAGCGTCACACTTTTGTGCAGATGAAAAAATTGGACGATTCCGGTGAAATCAATCAGAGCTACGGTTCCATGACACGCTATACCGGTGTAGGAATTGGAAATAAGGCTTATGAGAAACAATTAGAGAATGACCCAACCTCGTTCAGTATCGTAACATTAAAGCCGAATAAGGTACCCGCAAACCACGGCGGTGCCGGAGAGACCACGGATTATGACCCAGATCCTGAGCATGCGGCCTATCTGGTGCCTGAGATGGCGCCTATGGAATGGGTAGGATATCAGGTGGAAGAAAAGACTGATACGGATTCCGAAGATATTGCTGTTCAATGGCGTAACTATATGCGTTGGAAGAACAACCGTGTTTACTATCGTCAATCCGCACAGGACTGTTATGTGAATATTGTGTCGTATGACAATGATATATTTTCCTATGCCGTCGGAACGTTCCAGGTCAATATGGGACGCAACAATAGTGGCTTGGCACAAAAGATACAGTTTGACGAGATGGAAGATGTGTCAGGAGATGATTTTTCTTTCACGATCACTCCGACATCCAGTGCAGGGCTGCCGGTTGATGTCATGGTGGAATATGGACCTGCAAAAGCAATTCCGTCAAAGGATGCGTATGGTAATTATCAATACAATGCAGATGGAAGTTTAACATATACCATTGTGGCGGATCAGGTACCGGAAAATG
Source organism: Lachnospiraceae bacterium (assembly GCA_051878935.1). Lineage (GTDB taxonomy): Bacteria > Bacillota > Clostridia > Lachnospirales > Lachnospiraceae > CANQDT01. The sequence goes on from JBJELB010000011.1 coordinate 14,036, forward strand.
CGACCTATCCGATCGAAGTCCGGCTGGTAGCATCCCAGTTTGGTGCCAGTGCTGCTCAGAACAATGGTGAGGCAGTACAGCAGGCCGAGCCGGTAGAACGTACTTTTTATATTACAAAAGAAGGGGAACTTCTGAATACGGAAACCGGATTCTTTAATGGTAAAGCAATGCTGGCAAACGGAATGAACGGTTTACAAGTAGAAGGAAACGGCACCATTGTATTATCACAAAACCAGAAACCGGGCTTTACAGCATCCATGGCGGAGAAAAACAGCAGATTTCCGGATGGCTACCAGCCGACGGATTATTGGTTGGATTATCACAATCAATGGAGTGCAAAAGCAGAAACAGGTTTCATTCCATTTTCTGCATTTACAAAGGGAGATAAAACCGAGATTGATTTATCGTTGCTGAATCAAATTGAGATTCAGGGGGATATCACTTCCGTCGAGGCGGCTGCATCTGTAAGTGATGTGTCACAACTAAGAGCTTTGCCTTGGGGAAACGGACAGACAGTATTGCAATGGTCCAAACCACAGGATGGCACTTGTGATCTTGTTCGGATTTATAAAGAGAAAGAATTACTAGGGGAGACGAATCTTAATTATATTACGGTTGCAGCAGAGAAGGGAGATAACCTTCGTGTTGTAGCAGTTAAGGACGGTCAGGAGTCTTCCGGTGTTATGGTAGAAGCTTCGACAGCTGCTGACCGGTATATGATAGATGATTTTGAAAAAGGTGATCTGCAGTATGGTATCGGTTGGATTGGTGATGTTCAGGGCAGTCAGGGTACCTATGGATTTACTACATATAAAAATATTATGGCTGTAAAGAGTGAATCCCTGGGTAATCATTATCTGGGCTTGCGTACAAGCAGAACAGGTTCTTACTGGCCATCAACGATTTCAGCACCAATTCCGGGAACACTATCGGAAGATGTTACTGCGTTGTCTCTGTCGGCCATGGCATATACCGGTTCTAATCAGACTGGAGCACCGTCTTCCGGTGAAGAATTCCACATTTTGCTATCAGGAAGCAAAGAGGACGGTACGCACTATGAATACTGTTACAATGCAGGATTAGAAGTAGCACAGAGCAATTGGACGAATCTGTATATTCCGATTAGCAGCTTTATAACAGATGAGTATTCCTCCAATGGAAAAGGAATCACATTGACTGCTGCTGATTTGGAGAATCTTGATACGGTTCAATTTGGACGGAGAAATCCGTCAAATACAAGAGTTTTTATCTTATTAGACAATATTTCCTTTACATCAGAGGCGAATTACCAGATTCCAAGTATTGTAGCGACTTCTGCTGAAAATGCAGTGAAGCTCACATGGGAGAATCCGGAAGAAGGTTATGATGAACTTAAGATCTATCAAAATGGTGTGTTATTGACTACCATCACCGATCCATTCGTGACAGAATTAGAGATTTCAGGTTTAACTTCGAGTGATGTTTATACCTATACGTTTGAAGTCGTTTCAAATGGCACCGTTAAGTTCACGAAAGACGAACAGGTAAAGGTTTTATCAGAAAAGACAATAACAGCGAAGCCAGAAGTTGTGTGCTTTAACGGTGAAAAGATCCAAAGCGGTAATCTTATGGTTGGACGCGGACGCTGTATTATGATGAAGGTGGATATGTCCAATGTGGTAAGTCCAATCAAACAGGCTACGTTATCCTTGTCTTATATGAAAGGAACAGGACATGGCTTTGGCATTTTCTTAATGCCGGGTAATGATTGGAGTGCATCCTCTTTCAATTCTGCAGAGTTGTATGCAGATGAGGCGAAAACTTATAAGCTGTCTGAGTTGGCACAATACAAAAACCGGACAGCAGTCTATCCGGGTGTAACGTTAGTAGAAGCCGGAAATGATACTGATCCGGGTGCGCAGGCACAAGGGGAGGCAGTATATCGTGCCAGATATGGTGCCTTAACGGAAGCCTTTTATGATAATTATACGAGTGCTTCTACAGGATCGTATGGAAATATTGATATTACCAATACGCTGCGTGCAGCGATGGATAAAGGACAGACAGAAGCCACGCTGTTATGTTATACACCGTTTGGGTTCAGTGCTACCTGTGATTTCTATGGACCGGATGTCAGCGGTGTAACGGAGGAACAGTTGCCGACAGTTTCGATTGTCACATCCGATGAACAGAAATCATATGAAACCGGTATTCAAAGCACAGATATTGGTACATTAGGAAAAGCTATGATTTCAGGTATTCCGGCAGAAACCACGGTAACAGAACTGGGTATTGTATTACAATCTTCGGATGCGATTTATTACGTAAAAGACAAAAAAGGAAATAAGTTGTCGGCAGAAGAGGCAGTATCGAAAGGTGATATGCTGTATGTGAAAGCCGCTGACGGCACCTTGAAAGAGTATTATCTGGATGTAGAACTGACGGCAGAAGCCGCATTGGCGGCAGATATGGCTGAAATTGAAGATATTACCATATCAGAAACAATCAGCTATAATCTTCCGGAAGAAGCCACATACGGAACGAAGATTACCTGGGCATATAAAGCCGAAACAGAAGAACAGACCTATTATTACGATTTATCCAGCAAGAGAGTTCGACTTCCGGCATATCGGGATGTCACCATACCAATGATAGCAACCTTTACTTATGGCGATCTGGAACCACAGACAAAAGAGGTTGAGGTTACGATTGAGCAGACGGATGAGTACCTGATACCGGAAGATGATACCTATCTGGATGGAATGAATACTTCGGCAAACCGTGGTACGGGTTCCATCGTTCTAAGCTGGGATGCGACGAATGCAGTTCCGAACCGAATCGGAATGATACGGTTTGATTTAAAGGAAATCAAGCGGAAACTTCAGGCAGAGGAGAAGGCAATCAAAGATGTTACATTTACAGCAACTTATTATTGGAGTTCGAATCCTACGGTAGATGTCTATGTTGTGGATCAGGATTGGACAGAAACCACGGCTACCTATGCGGATATTTATACGGAACTGGATTTGTCTGAAGAAAATCTGGTTGTATCCGGTCAGAAATTCGGCGGAAAGGGCTCAGCAACAGAATTTCAATCAGATGCTATGCTTGCAAAGATTCAGGCTGCAGCAGGGGCAGATAAGGAGTTCATCACGTTTGTCATGGTTCCTACATCAGACAGTGCAACCGGAGATATTGCCACGAAGGAGCATGAGAAGTTTGTTTACTGGCCAAAATTGTATGTAGATTATGAAGATGCTTATCAAAAAGGCGATGTTAACAGAGATGGTAAAGTGACAGCCGTTGATGCCCTGCTGATCTTACAGGCGTCAGGCTTGACGGAATTACCTACTGACGTATTGAAGTATGGCGATATGAACGGAGACGGAATCCTTAATCAGGAGGATGCAACAGCTGTTTTAACGAAAGCCACGGAAAGCGGAAAATAATAAACAATGAAAATAACTGATATTGTCAAAAAAGCAGACAGACAATATCAGTTATTTTTTTTGATGTTTTATGACATTCCGAATGTCATCATGGCGTATTGCGAAATTATCAAAAGAGAGAAAAGAAGATATAATGAGATTAAATTAGAGAGGGAGGGAGAATATGAGAAGAGTAGTAAAAAGATTTTTATGTAGCAGCGTTATCATTTCCATGATAGCACCATATCTGGTGGTTCCAATGCAGGTATCAGCAAGTGCAGAGACGCAATATAACAGAGAAACCTATGCCGGTATCACATTGGAAGAATTATATAGCATGGATGGATATTCTGCTGAGGATGGCAACATTGAAATTACAGATTACACAATTGCCTCCGTTAATCGTGAAGAGGCGGTATCTTCTGATGCATTGGAAAGCTTTTCTTCGGAAGCAAAGGCCTTGAGCAGGCAAAGTGAATACAAGTTATCTTTAAATGGTGAGTGGAAATATGATTATGTCATATCCCCATCTCAGAAACCATCGGATTTTTTTCAACCGGAATATGATGTGTCCGGGTGGAAAACTGTTACCGTACCATCCAATATCGAATTAAACGGTAACGGTGTGCCGATTTATGAAAATGTGACCTCTGCAATGAGTGTCTTTAATGGAGAGTTTACACAGTCAAATTATAAGACGTTAGCGGCAACGATGCAGATGCCAACGGAATATAACCCGGTAACTTCATACGTAAGAAAGGTTGAGATTCCGGAGGATTGGATGAGTCGACAGACGTATATAGTGTTTGATGGTGCCGAAACCTGTATTTATCTATGGGTGAACGGAACATTTGTGGGCTACTCAACAGACAGTTTTACCGAGAAAATCTTTGATGTGTCATCATATCTGGTGGCAGGGGAAAATACGATTGCATGTAGAACATATACTTATTCAAACGGAGCCTGGTTGGAGGATCAGGATTATATTACGTTTTCCGGTTTGTCTCGGGATGTAGCGTTGTATTCAAAACCTGCAACGCATATTCGTGATTTTGAAGTGGATGCGAGTCTGGATGATGGCTATGCAGATGGTGTTTTAACGGTGTCTGCAAAGATTTCCGGCGAAGACTGTCAGAGCTATACTTCAGAGGCTGTACTATATGATGGAGAGACAGAATTGAAACGTTTTTCCTTGTCGGAGAAAACAGCATATGGTGAAGATGTACAGCTTACCGGGGTTGAGAATGTCACCAAGCCAAAACAGTGGTCAGCAGAAAACCCGAATCTGTATCAGCTGGTTGTGAATTTATTAGATGACTCCGGTCAGGCAGTAGAGTCACAGATTGCGAATATTGGTTTCCGAAGAATTGAAATCAATGGAACATCCATGACAATCAATGGTAAGAAATTAATGTTAAAGGGTGTCAACCGTCATGAAAATTCACCAGTCAATGGTAGAGCGGTTACACGGGAAGAAATGATAGAAGACATCAAGACGATGAAACAGTTCAACTTTAATGCAGTGCGTACGTGTCACTATCCGGATTCTAAAGTGTGGTATGAGTTGTGTGATGAATACGGGTTGTATGTTATGGATGAAACTAACATAGAAACGCATGGGTGGAGAGATACGTATCCGAAGAGCTTATCCGATTGGAAACCGCTTTGTTTAGACCGTGTAAAGAGCATGTTTGAGAGGGATAAAAACCATCCGTCTGTTGTGATATGGTCTTCCGGTAATGAGTCGGGTTCGGGTAATGTGTTTTCTGCCATACGTTCCTGGTTCCATGAGAATGATTTATCCGGACGCCCGGTACATTATGAAGGAGACAGAAATAATTCTGATATTGATTCAAATATGTACTATGGTGTTTCAGCCATGGAGAACAAGGGTAAAAATGTAACCGATAAACCGGTTTTATCCTGTGAGTACTCCCATGCGATGGGTAATAGTTTAGGAAATCATAAAGAGTATTGGGAGGTTTTTGAGTCCTATGACAATATGCACGGTGGATTTATCTGGGACTTTGCAGATCAGAGTATTCTATGGTGTGATGAGCATGGGGCAGTTGTGCAGGGACTGTGTAATGATGAATGTATAGAATATTACAGCTATGGTGGAGACTGGGAAAAGTACTGCGCTGATAAATATGGTATTACTTCCTATTATACTTCCGTCGGTGCAGCAGCAAATAGTGAGAATTTCTGCTGTAATGGCGTATTTAATGCAGACAGACAGGCAAAACCAAGTTCTTATGAAGCAAAGCAGATTCAGTCGTTTATAGAAGTATCCGAAGTTGATGCAAATACAGGACGGTTTGAGCTGAAGAATAAGTTCAATTTTACTGATTTATCAGATTATGATGGAAGCTATACCGTTTATGAAGATGATAAGATTATTAAGAGTGGCAGTTTAGATATCAATGTACAACCGGGTGAAACGGAAAAATTTACGATTGATTATGGAACGATCGATTCTAAGCCGGGGGCCCAGTACCGCATTACGTTTGAGTATCAGTTAAATACTGATACCATATGGGCCTCACAGGGCTGGATCGCAGCGTGGGATCAATACGAGATTACGGAGTTCCGTACAGAGAAAGCAACGAAAGCATTAGATGATACAGTGACTGTTTCCAATGAGGGGGGGATTATTACTGTTTTCAACGATAAGCTTCAGGTTGTTTTTGATAAAACAAATGGTAATATTACAAAATATCAATACAATGGCCGGGATGTATTAACAACATCCCAGGAAACACAGATGTTAGAACCGAACTTTGCAAGGATGTATTGTGACAACGATTTTGGTAACAAGATGTGGCAGAGAGCAAAAACATGGTCAACTGCTACTGATAAGCGTACGCTTAAATCAATTGAATTGCTGGAAACGACGGACTCCTCTGCAAGAATTAAGGTGCATTATGTCTTGGGAAATGGTGCAGAAACAATCATCTATTATGACGTGATGAGTGATGGTTCTATTGTTGTGAATAATCTTGTGAATTCCAAATTAGCAGATGCAGCCTGCGAAGTTCCGTTAATTGGTAATCGTTTGACATTAAGTGAAGATTATAAGAATGTTTCATGGTATGGCGAAGGCCCATATGAGAACTACATTGATCGTAATCAGGGAAGTATCGTTGGTGTCTACAACAGTACTGTAGATGAACTGTTTTTTGATTATATTCGTCCGCAGATGACCGGTGAGATGACAGGAGTTCGTTATGTTACTGTTACGAATGACGAAGGAAACGGAATCATGGCAATGAGTTTGCAGGATGAGTTTGAATTCTCAGCATTACGCTATACTGCGAAGGATGTGAACACAGAAAGTATCTGGAATGGCAGTGCTGCCGATAAAACAGTCGGTACCAGACATGCCTGGCAGTTACCGGAAACGGATCATGTATATCTGTGTCTGAATTATCTTCATGGAGGTATCGGGGGTTCAAACAGCTGGGGAAGCGGTGCAGAAGGATATCCGTTGGCTCAGTATCAGATCAGTAAGTCGAACAATTATCAATATGGATATATCCTGACTCCAATTTCGGCAGACAGTGATGTGATGCAGTTAAATCGCAGTACCTATGAGATAGACGCGATAGAAGACTCACTTGATTATCAATGTTCTTTGAATGAGGTTGTATATCCGGAACAGATTACAACAACCAATGGAACGAAATCCGGTATTTCCTCAAAGGCGATTAATAATGCTTTTACCTCTTCTGAGGAAAAACTGGGAATTGTGAGTGGTGAGACTCTTGGCAATGTTACTGCATTAGGTTATGTAGGCCGGGGCTTTGGATCGACGTCAAATGATGCCGGAAGTGCAGTTTATACCTATAAGGTTGACCAGGATGTGAATACAACGATAAAAATTCTGGCTACGACAGGTGAGTCGACCAGACCGGTATCCATCCGTGTCAATGAAGATGATACAACGATTCAGACCTGCTCTGCTTCGAAACGTGTACAGGTTGGTACAAATCTGTTCATTTATACCATTCATAATGTCGCATTAAAAGCAGGTCAAAATATTGTAGAGATCAGCACGGCAGATTCATCCGTATATGCGCCGGATATTCTCAGAATGGTAGTATATGAAGATGAGATATTTGAGGAAGAGCCTGTTGATACAAATTCAATTCCAAATCTTGCAGATTATATTGTGAATTCTTGGGGAGAAGTAAACACGAATCCGGAAAATGCTTTTGATGGTAATAGTGATACCTATTGGAATACAAGACGTGCAAAAGCGACACCGTATACAGCCGGTGTTGTATTGGATGCAGGAGAAAACAGAAAATTTGCATTTACGGAAATCGGGTTAACTACCAGATGGGATTCTGCAAATAGTAAAACAGTTGCAGTAAAGGTATATGGAACCGATGACGACGCGATTGCAAATGATATGAATGTCGGAAGCAGCAGTGTTGATTTATCATTACCGTCAAATATGATTTCAACTTATAATCTGACTTTGATTGGGGATGGCGTTGCTGTGGGAACTTCTCCAAAAGAATGGAAGTTTGAAGGAGAATGGGCTTACCGCTATCTGGTTATAGTACCGGATACCAGTTCCTGGGATCCGGTAGATGTTCAGGTATATGATGCTTACATATATGGTTCTATTGAAGAAGAAATGATGGAAGACCATATGATAGGTGACTTGAATGGAGATGAGAGAATCTCAGCAGTAGATGCATTATTGTTAATGAAAAACAATTATCAGGTTGATAAGACCGTCGGAGATGTAAATCAGGATGATAAGATTGATGCGGAGGATACATTGGCAATTTTAAAAATAGCAACTGAGGAGGAATAACATGCGAAAATATATAGAAAGATCAATAGCGTTGATGATGACAGGTATCATGCTTTTTGGGCAGGGGATTACAACAACAGCAGCAACGATCACTTCGGAGGTTCATATGAAACAGGAGGCTGTAAATCCATACATTGTTTACAGTTCCACGTATAAAGACCCGGTGTATAAGGCACCAAAGGAAGAACAGGCATGGCGTGATGGTTTGGTTACGGGTAATGGTGAGAATGGTTTGATAGAAAGTGAGAGTCCGTTGAATGATGTTCTTATCTATCAACATATGAAATTTAGTTTTCCGAGTAACGAATATCATCAGACGCCGAATATTTCCGGTGGTATGGAAAAAACGAAACAACAACTGGTAGCCAATGAACGTATAGCTGCCAATGCGACCATGATTAATGCAGCCAGCCAATGGAAAAAAGAAACTTTTGGAGTTTCGTCATCATGGCATTTACAGAATACATACAGCTTCCATCCGGGCCACCAATTAAGAATGACGGTGACAGACAGCGAAGGAGCATCTGATTTTCTGCGTTATACGAATTATGAGACGGCAGAAATCGGTGCAACATGGACGGATGATAATGGAACACAATGGGAGCGTGTATCCTTCAGTTCGCGTGCTGATAACGTTACTTATACTTATCTGAAGCCGATAAACGGCGAAGAAAAGATTAATGTAGATCTTAGCATTGATGATATTGCTGATATGGCCAATGAAGGTTCCAGTGATGGAAGTGTAGGGGATATTCGTTATCGTAAGATAGCAGGTGCAGATGGCGAGTATTTGGCACAGGTGGCACATTATCCGGATTATGAACACAGTGAATTGATCAATGGAGCTTTTTCCGGTGTGACACGCATCTATACAAGTGGTGATTCAGCAACCCGGAAATATGTTTTTGGAAGTGCAGAAGCAGTCGATAATCATGAATCTGATCGTTCTTCTAATGGTAAAGTTCCAAATGAGACGGTCATTAATATCGGTTCTGATAAACAGCCGGTAGTACGAGTGGTGAATGCAGACACTTTATTATTGGTGACAAAATCGAACAGAACGTATGAAATGGGAACTATGGATGAGTTCATTGCCATGTCAGATGGAGAAGCAGTAGAGACAGAACTGGTGCAGAAGCTTCTGCAGGAAACAGAGACAGCATACCAGAAGCATGTTGAAAATGGAGTGTTTTCCTATGATTCTGCTCTGACAGAGCATGCCAGACTGCATGGTGAAATCTTCAACCGTACAAAACTGGATCTGGGTGCATCGGAAGAAGACCGTGCATTGACAACAGAAGAATTATTAGCAAAACAGAAAGCGGATAAGGACACGATGAATCTGGCTTTAGCAGAACGTGCGTATAATAATGGACGATATGCGAATGTCTGTTGTTCCGGTTATCAGGTTCCACGTCTTGGTGGTATGTGGACAGGTGCATGGCATGTAGAGTGGAGTGGTGACTATACAACGGATGCGAATATCAATCTTCAGGTAGCCGGTTCTAACATTGGCAATATGAGAGAGTCCATCGAAGGACTTCTGAATATGGAGCTTCGTATTTCCAGTGATTTATTAGAAAACGGATATAAGATTTATGGCGTTGAAAACGCACTGATGGCTCCAACAAGAACTGATGGAGATTCAGCAAAGATGATTCATTTTGGCAGTGGTTTTCCGGGACATATCTGGAATGCTGGTATGAGCTGGTTATTACTGCCTGTATATGAGTATTGGCAATGCTTCGGTAACCAGAATATTCCGTTGGTGGATGATATCAGAAGGAAACTAGAAGATTGTCAGAAAACAAGAGAAGCTGGTACATATGTTCCTTCCGGAACCGGAAAGGATTATAAAGTAGTTCAGGATCTGCAGGAAATCTTAGATTTGTCTGATGAGAGAGTGGAAACTATCTTAAATCAGGGATATTTTGATCTGGAATCGGATTTGATGCGTCCGTTGTTGACGAAACAGGCAAACTTCTGGACAGGTATCATGCAGCCTCAATATTATATGAATAAAAGTGGGATCCCATGTTATGATGCAGAAAAAACATCCCTTGGTGAAGGGGAAACCTATTTGATATTGCCGAGTTTTTCACCGGAAAATAGACCGAATGACGGTAAGGGTGATATTACCATCAATGCAGCAATGGATGTTTCTGCAGCACGTGACGGCATGAATATGGCAATTGCGATAGAAAAAGAGACGAATGGCAATCAGGATTTGATTAAAAAATGGGAAGATACGATTGCAAAGCTTCCGGAGTATCAATATGAAAATACCGGGGAAGTAAAAGAGTGGATGGTAAAAAGCTATCCGGAGAATCATGGACATCGTCACATCAGTCATTTGTATGGAGCATGGCCGGCACATGAAACAGAGTATGATAATGAACTGTTAGAAGGTTCTAAAATGGCTTTAGTCATGAGAGAAAAAGCAGGAACAGATGGAGTGGCAGGTCATAGCTGGATGCACAAAGGACTCGTTCAGGCACGCTTGAAAAATTCTAAAGGTGTTTCCAAGATTCTGAATGGAACGTTGTCCAGCAATGTCTTCTATACATCAATGATGACAGCTCATAATCTTGGCAGTGGTGGAACCGCCAATACTGCATTAGGTTTGCAGGCATATTGTACGGATACGGCTATCACATTACCGGCTATTATGTTAGAATCACTTGTATATTCTTCTGATGGGGTAATCGAATTATTGCCTGCTTTACCGGAAGAATGGGAGCAGGGTGGTAAGGTAACCGGTGTGGTTGCCAGAACGAGAGCGGTAGTAGACAGCCTGGAATGGAATCCGGATGGAGCTACGGCTACAATTACCGCAAATGAAGCCGGAACGATTCGTTTGAAACTCGGAAAAACATGGAGTCAGGCGTTGATTGATGATGTGCAGCAGCCGGTTTCGGTCGATACTACCGGTGACGCCTATATTACATTGAATTTAAAACAGGGTGAGAGTCAGACAGTCACCTTTACCTATTCTGATATGCCGACAGGATATTATGCGATCGTATCCGGGAATCAGGCAGTATCGATTGAAAACAACAGCAAGCGTGAGGGAGCAAAGGTTGGATTATCAACTATGAATATGGTTCCTTCCACCGCCCGTTTTGTAACCGGAACATCCGATCAGGCGGCATATGATGGATATGTTTATATAAAACAGGCGAATGCAAATTACTATGTCAATGTAGATGGTAGCCAGCGTAAAGATAATAATGGTAAGATGATTTACTATAATGGAGCTGTGAATGGAACTTCGGCTGATAAAGGTCAGTTTTATCAGTTTGAAGATGCCGGAGATGGTTATGTCCGCATCGTGCCGTATCTTTATAAAGATGGTGAATTTGCTGACTACGGACATGTATTGGGTATTGACCAGACAGCAGGATCCAGAACAGAGGATGGAGTCAAGATCAAGCACGTTGAACGCAGTACAGATGAAGCCGAGGCAGCTTATCAGTTGTGGAAGATAGAAGAATATGATTCTTTTGTTGCATTTCGTAATAAGGGAACGCAGAAATACATGGATGCCACCTCGGCAAGCGTAACAGAGATTACACAGATAGCACAATCTGAAACAGGAACACCATCCGGAAGTCAGGTATGGTATTTCCAATCCTATAATGGCGTAGAAAATAGTTTTCAGATTACTAATACTGCTACGGGAAGAATGTTAAGAGATGATGGTACGTCAGTCGTAGTTGGAAGACAAGGAACTATTTGGAAAATCTCTGATGGCAGAATTGTGTCAGAGGATGGTACAAAAGCCTTGAAACAGGATGGAGACACCCTAAGTCTTGTAGCTGTGGAGAATGGTACGATATTTGTATTTTCTGTGCAGGAAGAAACAACGATTAGCTATGCTGCGGATAGTCTGAGTATTGATGGAGATGGAGTAGTTGATGGATATGTTTCCGGCTATGAAGGTGACACGATTACATTAGTAGCGACAACGGATCCGAAAGCAGCAATCCGCAATGGTGTCAAATGGATTGTCACTGATTTATACGGAGCAGAGACAGATGCAATATCCGTTTCTGATGGTGTCATTACTTTATCTGAGGGCTCAGCCGGTAATAAGTATAAGGTATATGCACAGGTAATCGGAGACGATATTACGTCCAATGTGATTACCGTTGGCTCAAAACCATCTGTTAGTCAAAAAATACCTGTTGGAAAGAATGCATTTGTTGCGAACTATCATCAGGGTTCTTATGCGGATGATGAGAAAGTCTTTGCAACGGCATCAGGTAGTGAAGACCGGTTAGGTATCCAGAAAAATGGTACGGTTGATATCAAGGATGCCTATCTGGAATTTGATATGAGCAGTATTGATACCAGCCGTCGTGTAAAGAGTATTGAACTTGTTCTTACTTATATACAAAATAATACGAACGATGATTTTGTGTTATACGCAGCAGATGCCTCTGATGTCACATATGCAGCTGATTCTACTAAGAAGTGGGATGAGGCGATGTGTTGGAATGATATCGGCTATTTAGGTGATGATGCATATACAGCGGAAGCAGCCTTTGCCAGTACAACTGTTTCGGCAGGCTCGGTTGGTTCATCCTTTAGCATGGATGTAACAGCAAAAGCTCTGGAGAAAATGGAAGCAGGTGAAGCGCTGGAAATGCGTTTGTATCAGTTGGTGGACAAACGAATCTATGTTGCTTCCGGCAGAGTATCGACAACGGCCTATGCGCCATGTTTATTAGTGGAATACTATGATATGGATGAAGAAGAAACCTACGCAGCCGGTGATGTCAATCATTCCGGCAGTGTTACTGTAGAAGATGCACAGATTATTCTTCAGATGGCAAGCAGTGAATTAACGGAAGTACGAATCGAAGAGTTAGAATATGATACTTCTTTAGCAGATGTCAATGATGATGGTAAAATAACAGCAGTTGATGCATTGTCAATCCTTCTCATGAAATAGAATCATATATGAACTCCTTGTATACGTTGTAAAAACAGAGTATACAAGGAGTTTTTTGTTGCATTTCAAGATAAAATTAAAATTAATATATAATGTAACATATGGATAATTGCGAATGGATGAACATGATGTTAAAATAAAGAAAAAAGGAGGGCGATTTATGAAGATAAAATCCATGATTGCACTGGCAATGAGTATGTGTATGTCGGTATCTGGCTTTGCCGGCATCGGAACTGTAAAAGCGGAAGGAAATATTATGACAGAATATTATATTTCAACGACCGGTACAGAGACGGCGACCGGTACGAAAGATGACCCATTTGCGACACTGGAACAGGCGAAAATGGCGATTAGAGAGATTAACAGCAACATGACGGGGGATATCGTTGTTTATGTCGAAGACGGATTGTATGAATTTTCAGATACAGTCGTATTTGAAGAAGCTGATTCCGGTACAAACGGATATTCCATTCGTTATGAAGCGGCAGAGGGGGCGTCTCCACGATTCTCCGGCGGTTATCGGTTAGAAGGTACATGGACAGAAGAAGGAAATGGTATCTACAGTATTCCACTGGATCGAGATGATAAGCTTCGTTCTATTTATGTGAACGACGTTCGTGCGAATATGACGACCAAAAAATTACAAGGTCGCGGTGGATATGGAACCTATGAAGTGACAACCGATATGGGTGACTGGGCATGGGCTGCCGGAAGTGAATCTGCCGGTACGAAGCTGGATTATGATGAGACGTTGTTCCATACGAGAAATCCGGAGGATATCGAATTAGAAACAGAAATGACCTGGAACCGCGAAATCGTATGTGTCGATCATTTCGAAGACATCGGGAATAATCAGATGTCAGCGATGCTGCAGATGCCATATGCAGCGATTGCCTTATCCCTGATGTATGGTACGAACTACAGCACCTCCAAAATGCAAACCGTTTATAATGTATATGAATGGTTGGATGAACCGGGTGAATTTTATTTTGATAAATCCGGAAAACGCTTATATTATTATCCTCGTGAAAATGATGATATGAGTACAGCCGAGGTCATCATTCCGGAAATCACGACGTTGATTTCCATCGAAGGAACCTCCAGGGAGAGCCGGGTACATCATCTTGCTTTTGATGGCATTACCTTCGCTTATACCGGCTGGAATCTGATAGAGCTGGAAGGCTCCCACGGACGTGCTACGATTCAGGCAGAAGAGATTGCAATTGCTTATGGAGCCAATCATCATGATTCGATTTACCGTATGTCCGATTTGAGTCCGTCTGCTTTTGAAGTAAGCAATGCAGAATATTTATCCTTTACCGATAACATCTTTAAAAATCTTGCAACCATGGGCCTGTCATTGGTCAACGATGTCCTGCATGTAGATATTGATGGAAATGTATTTATGTGGGTTGGCAGTTCCGGCATTACCGTAGGTCATATGCAGCATATGTACATTGATGATAAAAACAGTACCTATGGACAATTTAGTGAAAAAGAAAAATACGACGTCGGTGTAGAAGGCAGCTGCCAGTATATTAATATAACCAATAATTATATGAACCATGTATCCTGCATTTATCCCGGTACGGTACCAATGCATATCTTTGTAGGTTCTAACATGAATATCATGTATAACTACATCGAAGATGCTCCGTATTCATCCTTAAACATTGGCTGGGGCTGGTGGCAGATGAGTGGTGAAAGCTATGGAAGTAAGCCGGCTGTTGTACCGGGCGTTCCACAGAAGGAAACACATGATAATACGGTAAAATATAATACCTTTAAGAATTCCCTGCAGATATTGGCAGATGGTGGTGCTATCTATACCTTAGGAGATATGCCGGGCAGTGACATGAGTAAAAACTTTATTCATGGCATCGGTGATGAATCCGCATCTGCATCCTACCATATCCGTGGTATCCACTTGGATGAAGGAACCAGACATCTGTATGGAGAAAAGAATGTCATTGAGATTCCGAAAAAGTACACCTGTATCGACTGTGGTGGTGACTGGGGTGCCAAGGGATACAATACATGGGTAGAAAATTATTCTACCTCATCCAGTTATAAAACCACGGCAAATTATGAAGAAGGAACCGTCATCACGAATCCTCATACCGTACCGGATGGCTATTGGGATGAAGATGCCTTTGCCATCATTCAGGCAGCCGGTATTCAGAGTTCCTATTATGACAGAATGCCGGATGAGTTTGTAGTGCAGGATCATTTGCTGCCAACGACATTTAAGATGGATCCGGGTACCACAGTAACCTTTAAGTATCAGGATGACGAAATCGATGGGGAGGTATGGCTGGCACCGGAAGGAACGGAAGTCTTTGAAGAAAGTGAAACTGTATTAAAGGTAGTGGATTCCAAGGTAACGATTCCGTTTATTGAAAATACATATCGGCTTTACATCGTAAAGGACGGTGTGGCATCAGAGCCTTCGGAAGGTGAGATTATTTTATCCGGTAAGAAGATTCCTACTGTAATGAAAACGATAAATGAAATGTCTTATTTTACCTATGATGTATCAGACATTAAGTGGGAACAGGTTCAGGATATGGCCGTTGACTGTAAAGGTACGGCAGAATCAACTGATGAACTTGTATTTCGTGTTCATGTAATAAAAGCCAATACTGATTTAGACAGTCTGGATGCTTCCAATTATAAAAATGCAGAGGTTTTTGCAGACCCTGACAGCTATGCAGTCAGTGATACGATTCAGACATTGCCATTTGACACACAGATTAGTCTGAAGGACCTGCTGACGTTAATAACAGAAAACGTAAGTGAAGATGGCACGATTACGCTTGCTTTTGAAAACACATCGGACCAGAATGTTACGTTATATCATAGCGAAGCAGAAGGGTTCCAGATGTTAAAGCTGGAAATCGACAGTAATATCGAAAAAGGTCTGATTATGAATATGACGGATTATTTTGTCAGTGGATATCATAAGAATCATATGAAGATTGATTCCGTAGAACCTTTGTTTGACCGTGATCTATCGACACAGACAGCGCTTACTCGCACAAGCGCTGATTATGGATACGCATCCTATCTTACCTTTGACGCCGGTGAGTTTAATCAATTCCGTTTTGATAGATTTAAAGGAAGAGCGGCAATAGGAGGTAGTGGCGGAATGGATGTATATCTATATGGCACGAATGATGAATCAGTACTTCCGGATAATTATTTCACAGGAACCTTTACGGAAGCGGAAAGAAGAAGCTTATTCTCAGAACGATATGATTTGTTGACGACAAATAATATTGGTAAAAACAAATCATTAGATGAAGATGGTATCTATACGTCGGAAGAGCTTTGTGCTGATTCTGCAAAACAATACAGATATTTAGTAGTAGTCTTTGATAGTTGGACAACTACCTATATGAATGAACTATATATATATGGTGAAGTGATTTCAAACAGACTGCGCGGAGATATTAATGGGGATGGTAAAGTCACATCGGTGGATGCATTAGTGCTGTTACAGGGAATGGCAGATGGCTCTATTTCTGTAGAACTTGGAGATGTTGATGGCTCTACGAATCTGACGGAAGATGATGTAATAGAGGTTTTGAACCTGTCAGTTCAATCGTAAAAAATACCTTTTGTTTTATTAATAATAATATGACGATGGAGGAGACGAAAAGTGAGAAAGATGAAAAAAATCCTTGCACTTGTTTTAACAGCCGGTATGTTGGTTGACACGATGCCAATACCAACCGCACAGGCAGCGCAAAGCATAAGTGCAGGTGATGAGTTACGTGTTCACGAACGCTTCAATACCGATTGGAAGTTTGTACTCGGAAATGATTCCGGTGCAGAAAAAGAAGCATATGATGATTTATTATGGAGTCATGTTGCCTTACCTCATAGCTTCAGTATTCCGTATGATTTGAATCAGAATAGTTTTTATGTAGGATATGGGTGGTATCGAAAAGAATTCACGATTCCGCAGTCTTATCTGGGAAAACGCATCAATCTTGAATTTGATGGAGTGTTCCAATGCTGTAGTATTTATGTGAATGAACAGAAAGTAACGTATCATGAGGGCGGATACAGCGGATTCAATGTCGATATTACAGACTATGTGCGCTATGGAGAGACAAACCTGATTGCCGTTCAGGTTGATAATAAATGGCAGCCGGATCTGGCGCCACGCGGCGGTGACCATCAATTCAGCGGCGGTATTTATCGTGATGTATGGTTAACCGTAACAGAACCGGTTCATATAGACTGGTATGGTACCTTTGTATGGACACCTGCGATCTGTAATCCAAAGTACCAGGAGGGTGGTGGTACAGTTAATATTCTGGATTCGTATGTAACAGATGAAGAATTAGCAGAAAATCTGGAAAAGAAGCAGTCCGACGTACAGGTCATCACGGAGGTAACGAACGATTCCAATGAGGCGGAAGAGGTATATGTAACACAGGAAGTAATGGATGCAGAGGATACCGTTGTTGCGACCTTCCGGTCTGCAAAAGAGACGGTACAGGCACAGGAAACCAGTTCTTTGATCGCACAAAGTGACATGATTTCTAATGTAAAGCTATGGTCTATGGATGATCCGAATCTGTATCATGTAGTAACAAAGGTCTATTCAAATGATGTATTAGTGGATACCTATGATACACAATTTGGTTTCCGCAGCGTACAGGTTACAACGGATGGATTTTTCTTAAATGGCAAACGTGTCATCTTAGATGGTGTGAATGTTCACCAGGATCATGGTGGATGGTGTGATGCGGTTACCGATGGTGGCTTTTATCGTGATGTTAAGATGATTAAAGAGACCGGATTTAATTTTATCCGTGGTTCCCATTATCCGCATGATACGAGCTTTGCCCAGGCCTGTGATGAGTTGGGAGTTGCCTTTCTCTCAGAAGGCGGCCAGTGGAGTATCGGTGGTTTCAAAGCAAATGATGAGACTTATGGAAATTATACGGACTGGTTCCATTCCGCTTATCCGATGAGTGAAGAATATCAGGTAGGCTTTGATGAAAGCTGTACAGCATTGATGGAAAATATGATTCGCATGAATCGTAACCATCCGTCTATCATCGGATGGAGTGTTGGAAACGAGGCATTCTTTACGGATGACAGTACGGTTGCTAAATCAAAAGCATTGGCAAGTAATATGCGTGACCGTGCCCACTTGTTAGATCCTACCAGAAAGGCAGGTATTGGCGGAACGCAGCGTAAGGGTTATAACTCGATTACAGTGGCAGACTTTGCCGGTGGTAATGGTGACGGTGCAAAAGCCGAGTATACGAATTATGAATTGCCACATTTGGTTTCGGAATATTCTTCTGTTAGCGCAGAACGTAATGACTGTAGTCCTACGATTGAGTTCAATTATAATGACATTCAAACAGAGCCAGGATCCCAGCTTAAGATTAATGGTAATCCGGTTTATGACAACGATGGGAATCCGGTTTATCAATATTCGTTATATGAAGGCTCCAATTATAAACATAATCTAAAGGATAATCTTCCTATTTATCTGCCAACCGGTTCCTGTGGTATGTCAAAATGGTGTATGTTCCATCATGGCAGTATCGGTGCTAAGAGTCTTCGTATCATGGGTATCGTGGACTATTATCGTCTGCCGTTAAAAGTATGGTATTCCTATCGTGAAGCCAAAACAGGTATTCCTAGAGAGGATTCCATCGAAGGAACAGCAACCCAAATTACCTTAGATACGAATTTTTCCTATAAGGGACAGACAACGTTACCAAATGATGGTAGTGATGATGTTCAGATTATCGTTACCCTGAAAAATGATCAGGATGAATGGGTCAATGACAGCACGGACATCATATTAGAAGTAGTGGATGGACCTGGTGTTTTCCCTGGCGGAAAAACATACACGATGATTGATGGAAAGACCTTTATGGATGGAAAAGGTGCGATTGAATTCCGTTCCTTCTATTCCGGTACAACAACAATTAAAGTATCTGCTCCGAACCGTGCAGATTTAGAACCGGCCACACTCACTTTAAAAACAGAAGATGTTGTCGGTAATCATACAGCAGTGGAAGAACCGGAAGATTTTATGGGTGAAACCATTGAATTGGATAATACTGATTCTATTCCGGAGCCATATGTTTATGGTAAAGAAGATGCTGCGTATAATCGTCAGACCAGTGGTACGTCAAGTTCTGCTGAAGGACATATACCACTGATGGCTGTAGATGGTGATGATACGACATATTGGCAGGCAGAAGCTTCGGATAAAGAACCATACTGGGAGATCTTCCTTGAGAATACCTATGATATTTTCAAGATGAAAGTCGATTTTGGAAA
Source organism: Lachnospiraceae bacterium (assembly GCA_051878935.1). Classification (GTDB taxonomy): domain Bacteria; phylum Bacillota; class Clostridia; order Lachnospirales; family Lachnospiraceae; genus CANQDT01. The sequence continues at coordinate 33,549 of JBJELB010000011.1, forward strand.
AGAAGAATATCCATTCAAGATTGAAAGAAAAATTCCGGGTACAGAAACTTGGGAATTAATCAGCGAATATAATACAGCAGAAGAACTGGCAAATCGTCCGGAAGAAGAGTTGTTCGCGGGTAAGACGGCAACCTATGTTCGTATTTCTTTCCCTGATATGCCGGAAGGTAAGGTACCACGTATCTATACCTGCAGCATTTATGGAGTAGCAAGTAAACGAATTCCATATCAGATGACCAATACATATTTATCGGATATTCCGACCTCTGATGTTACCGTTGGATGGGGTACTTTTAGGAAGGATCTTGCGATTGGCGGTAATCCGATTACCTTAGGTGGAAAGGTTTATGAGAAGGGTATCGGTACGCATGCTGACAGTGAAGTTGTGTATCATCTCAATGGAAAATATACGCGTTTCCAGGCAACAATCGGTATCGATGATGAGACAACACGAGAAACCGGTTCTGCATATTTCCAGGTTTATGCAACCTACTATGATGAGATCAGCGAAGCTGAGAAAGAAGTCATGATATTAAACCAGTTAATTGAAGGAACTGATACGAAGAAGATTAATATCTCAGTTGACCAGGTTACAAAATTGCGTTTAGTAACGGATAAGAATGGAAAAAACAGCTGTGACCATACAGACTGGGCTGGTGCGAGATTAATCGGTGCAGCCAGAGATATTTCTCTTACAAGTAACACGTCGGTTGCTGCATCTGTTGAAACCGTTCTTGACATTGCCAGTGGTAAGATGACAGAAGAGGAAGCAGTGGAAGCCGGATATGATATGAACAGCATCGATAAAAATCAGAGCGGTTCTGTCACAGCCGTGGATGCATTGTTAATGCTTATGTCCGGTGCGGGTAATGCAAACAAGGTTACCGTGTTATCCAGTTCTAATATGACGGTACCGGTAGCCGGTGAGACATTTGAAGCAAATGTTTCTCTTAAAAATAAAACAGCAGACAGTTACGACTGCAATTCTGTATTAAAGGTATATCAGGAAGATGGTACTGTCGTTGCGGAAACATCTGATTTGGTTACATTAACAAAAGGTGCGGCAGGCTTCTCTGATCTAAGTGTTGCCGTTCCTGAAGATGCCGGTACATGCTATGCTACTTTGGCAGTATATGATGGAAGCGGACTGAAATTATCGGAAGAGCAGCTCTTTGCCGGAACAGCATATGTTTATACAGCGGATGAAGCAGAAGAAAACAAGCTGGCAGTAGCACGGGATATGTATGCAGTATCAAAAGAGTTTACACCGGAAATGGTTGTGACAGCTTCTTTGACATTGCCAACAACCGGAGCAAACGGTTCCGAGATTACGTGGACTTCAGACAATGAAGCTGTTATTGCAGCAGATGGTACGGTAACCAGACCGGTTGATGCAGATGCAACAGTAGTCTTAACAGCGACAGTAACGAAAGGCTCTGTATCAAAAACCTATGAGATTATCTGTACGGTGGAAAAAGAAGAAGTAATCGATGAAACCCAGATTGATTTGGGTACAGCGGTTAAAACCTATGCAAGGGGTTCCTCCTTTGATGCGACAAACCTTACGGATGGCGATATAGGAACGAAGATTTCTGTTAACCGAAATGATAGCAAAAACTACTTAGCTTATATCGTATATGATGCAGGAGAGGGAAATACGTTTGATCTTCAGCGGATTGTAACATCCTGCAATAATGGAGGTTCCAAAGTCAATGTTCGTTACTATGGTACGAATAATAGTAAGATAGCAACAACTGATCCAACGACTGACTCTGATATGACCAAAAATGAATATGCAGGATTTGTAGAGTATTTCTCAGGCGAAGATGGAAGTATGAACTTCCTCGGTTCTGTTGATGAAAGCAGTTTTGCTTCCGGTAGTACGGATGCATCCATAATCGTTAGTGATACGAGTGAAACCACACAATATCGTTACCTTGTAGTGGCATTAAACCGTTGGGAAGTAACGGAAGTGAGTGAACTGAAAGTATATTCTTCCATCGAATGATGATGAATAATGGCAAAAGGATGCTCCTGGTAAAGGGCATCCTTTTGCCGCTTCTTAAGTATGGATGATATCAGATTCCGGTCTGCGCATCGGAACGTTTAAGAATAATGAAGGGGGATTTTTATGCGAAAGAATTTGAAAAAAAGAATGGTATCTGTGATGGTATGTTCGATGTTGCTTACTTCGGCAGTGCCGGCAGGTGCAACGATGAATCCGTCGGAAATCACAATAACAAAAGAAACAGTGAATCCTTATATCGTCTACTTCTGATGAAGCAAAAATAAATAGAGGGTGAATTATGAAGATAAAATCCATGATTGCATTAGCAATGAGTATGTGTATGTCGGCAACCGCATTTGCCGGCATCGGAACTGCAAAAGCGGAAAACACGGCCGCAGGTATTATGAGAGAATATTATATTTCAACAGAAGGCCGTGTAAATGCTTCCGGTACAAAGGAAGACCCGTTTGCAACCTTGGAACAGGCAAAGGAAGCAGTTCGAACCATCAATACCGATATGACAGGAGACATTGTTGTATATGTAGAAGATGGTACCTATGAGTTTGAAGACGAAGTAGTATTTGAGGAAGCAGATTCCGGCACGAATGAATATTCGGTCCGGTATGAAGCAGTAGAAGGAGCAGAGCCTGTTTTTTCCGGTGGTTCGAAATTAGAAGCCACCTGGACGAAGGAAGAAAACGGCATTTACAGTGCTCCACTCGAACGGGATGAAAAGCTTCGTGCCATGTATGTCAATGATGTGCTTGCCGATATGACGAGCAAAAAGATACAGGGTCGAGGCGGCTATGGCACCTATAATATTACAACTGCTATGGGTGAATGGGCGTGGAAAAACGGCAGTACCTATGAAGGAACCATCTTAGATTATGATGAAACGTTGTTCAATACGAGAAATCCGGAGGATATCGAATTAGAAACAGAAATGACCTGGAACCGGGAAATCGTATGTGTCGAGCGTTTTGAAGATATCGGAAACAATCAGATGGCAGCAATGCTGCAGATGCCGTATGCAGCGATTGCCTTATCGTTATTGTGGAATACAAATTACAGCACATCAAAAATGCAGACGGTTTATAACGTATTTGAATGGTTGGATGAGCCGGGTGAATTTTATTTTGATAAGGCCGGTCAACGCTTGTATTATTATCCTCGTGAGGGAGAAGATATGAGTACCGCTGAGGTTGTGATCCCACGGATAGAAACTTTGGTGTCAATTGAAGGAACCTCCAGAGAAAGCCGTGTAAATCACATTTCGTTTGATGGACTTACCTTTGCTTATACCGATTGGAATCTGTATGAACTCGAAGGTTCCCATGGTCGCGCTACCGTACAGGCAGAGGAAATTGCCACAGCCTTTGAACCGGATCATCATACATCGATTTACCGTATGTCTGATTTGAGTCCGGCGGCTGTCGAAGTAACCAATGCAGAATATCTTTCCTTTACCGGAAACACTTTTAAAAATGTAGCTGCAATTGGTTTATCACTTGTCAATGATGTGGTTCATACCACGGCAGATGGTAACAAGTTTATGTGGACAGGCGGCTCTGCCATCGTCATCGGTCACATGCAGCATATGTATATTGATGATAAGGGAAGCAATTACGGAAAATACAGTGATAAAGAAAAATATGATATTGGAGTAGAAGGAAGCTGTCAGTATCTGGATATTACAAACAATTATCTGTATCAGACTTGTACCATTTATCCGGGTGATGTAGCATTTCATATTTTTGCAGGCTCTTATCTGAATGTGCAATATAATATGATAGACCATACTCCATATTCCGGAATGAATGTTGGATGGGGCTGGCATAATATGAATGGTAGTGAACAGTCGGTTGTTCCCGGCGTTCCATATGAACAGACTCATCATAATATGATTCAGAATAATACCATTAAAAATACCTTAGAGTTCTTATCGGATGGTGGGGCGGTTTATACTTTAGGTGATATGCCATATTCGGAAATGAACGAAAATGTGATTCTGGATATCGGTCCGGAAATTGATGATCCAAATTCCTGGATTCGTGCATTCCATAGTGACCAGGGTACCAAACATTTATCCGGAAAACGCAATGTTATGCAGATTCCTGCGACACATCCTTGTATTGACTGTGGAGAGTGGAGTGGATATAAAGGCTATAATAATTGGGATGATAACTATTCTACCTCTTCCATATATGCATCTGTAACGATGTATTCTACAGATGAGAATTTTGAAGAGGGAAGTGTTGTAACAAACCCTCATACATTCCCGGATGGGTACTGGAATCATGATGTCTTTGATATTGTACAAAAATCCGGCATCGAGAGTAGTTATTATAAAGAGATGCCTTCCGAATTTATCGTTCAGAATCAATTATTGCCAACAAACTTTAAGCTGGATGCAGGTGCTCTGTTACAGTTTCATTATGAGGATGGCGATATTGACGGGGAAGTATGGCTGGCACCGGAAGGAACCGAAACTTTTGTAGAAAGCGACACTGTAAGGAAACTGAAAGATTCACAGGTAACAGTACCATATGAAGATGAGCAGTATCGTATCTATATTGTAAAGGATGGAGTTGCTTCCGAACCTTCTGTCGGCGAAATCATTCTTGCAAAGAGATTGCCGCTTCAGCATGTAACCTATGATGATATGACTTATCTGCAATATGATGTATCGGATGTGAACTGGAATAGAGCAGTCAGAATGTTCTTATCAGGAACAGCCGGAAACCCTTCGGGTGCGGAATCAAAATTACAGGTATATGCAGTGAAACCGGATGTCGATTTTACCTCACAGGATGACTTGGAGGCAGGAATCGTAGATCATGAGAAGTATGTATCGAGTGAAACATATAGTGGAACAGAGTTTTCTTATGAGATGAAGTTAAAAGCTCTCGTATCTTTACTAAAAGAACAGGTAAGTGATGATGGTAAGCTGATGTTTGCAATCAAGGATGTCAATGGAACTGTAGATTCTCTGTATTCCAAGAATGAGAAATATTGTCCGGTATTAGAGGTAGAAGAGGATGAGAACGTTGTTTGTTTCAAATGTACAGAGGTTCAATCCGGAAATTTGATGTTAGGCCGGGGACGTTCTATCCTGATGAAGGTAGATTTGTCCGACTTAGAGGCTTCCATTGCGAAAGCAACCTTGTCCTTATCGTATGTGAAAGGAAAGGTACATGCATTTGATGTATTCCTGATGCCTGATATGGAATGGACGCCGGATAATTTCGTTTCCGTGGCTCATCATGCAGATGAAGGAAAACAATACTTAATGTATAAATTAGTACAGATGAATGATCTCATTTGTCCGGATGTAAAGCTGAATGTATCAAATGAAAACAATATAACGGAAGAAGATCAGAAGAAAGCGGTTTACAGTGCCAGATATGGTGTGCTGGCGAACGAATTCTATGGAGATTATGCGGAGGCTGACAAAGATGCCTATAAGAGTGTCGATGTTACGAATACACTTCGTGCCGCTATGGACAAAGGACAAGAGGAAGCGACCCTGCTGTTGTTTGCACCACAGAAATTTAGCAGCACTGCTGATTTCTACGGTCCGGATAATGGAGCAGCAATGCTGGAGCAATTGCCAACAGTTTCCATTACAACCATGGAAGAAGAGAAGTCCTATGATACGAGTATCAAATCTATGGCATATGGAATCATCGGGAAATTCGTCATTTCCGATTTGCCGGCAAACCTAACCGTTGCTGATTTGGAAGTAGAATGTAATTCGGAAGCAGCAACCTATTATGTGAAAGACAGAAAAGGAAATTTACTGTCAGAAGAAGATAGAATCTCAAAAGGCGATATGTTATATATCGTAGCAGAGGATGGAACAGAAAAGGAATATTATCTGGATGCTGCATTGTCCGATGAGGAAGCGTTAGCCGTAGATATGGAAGAAATCTCAGATATTACGATTTCAGATACGATTTATTATGAGCTTCCGACGGAGGGAACCTATGGTTCTCAGATTTCCTGGGAATATAAAAAGGCAGATGAACCAAATTCCTATTATTATGATTTGTCAAATAACGAAGTACATCTTCCGGCTTATCAGGATGTAACGATTCCAATGCGTGCAACTTTTACCTGTGGCGAGCTGGAGCCGGTATCAAAGGATGTCAATGTGATTATTAAACAGTTAGACAACTATCTGATGCCAAGTGATGATGCTTATATTGAAATGGGGAAACCAACGGTGAATTATGGTTCCGTTTCGATTATTCTAAGCTATGATTCCGGCAGAGGCGGACCGGGTCGTACCGGCTTGGTGAGGTTTGATTTGAAAGAAATCAAGGAGAAAATGGAAGCAGAGAATCTTACGATTTCAAATGCCACCTTTGGTGCTACATATTATTGGAGTAAAGCTCCTACGATTGATCTGTACGCAGTAGATACGGACTGGAAGGAAGAAACAGCTACCTATGAGAATCTGTATTCGAAGCTGGAATTGACAGAAGAAAACCGGATTCTGTCCAATCAGACGTTCCCTGGAAAAGGAACAGAATGTAAAATGCAGTCGGAAGTACTGGCAGCAAAAATAAAAGAAGCAATTGAGGCAGGAAAAGAATCGATTACACTGGTGATGCTTCCAACTTCAGATTCGGCAACCGGCGATATTGGTACAAAGGAAAGTGATAGCTTTAGTCTGTGTCCAAAATTATATTTGGATTATGTAGCAGCAGAAGATACGGCAGTCAAAGGAGATGTCAATGGAAATGGCACGGTAACAGCGGTAGATGCCTTGCTTGCCTTATCCTACGTTAATCAGACAGAGGTATCAGAGACAATCAAAAACCGTGCAGACATGGATGAAGATAATGCGATTACAGAACATGATGTGGTTGCAATTTTAACAAAGGCTACACAGGCTTAAACAGGAGCATGGAGGGTATGCAAAAATGAGCAGAAGAAAAAGAATGAAACGATGGTTAGCGTTGACGCTAACAGCCGGTATGCTGTTTGGTTCTATGCCGATGCAGCAGACTTATGCAGCTCCGGTAGAAACCGTTGACGAAGCATTGCGTATTCATGAACGGTTTAATTCAGATTGGAAATTTGCACTGGGAGATGATGAAGGTGCAGAGCTGGAAGACTATGATGATATGTTATGGGGAGATATCGCACTTCCGCACAGCTTTAGTATTCCTTATGATATTAATCAGAACAGCTTTTATGTAGGAATCGGCTGGTACCGTAAGGAGTTTACGGTACCGGAGTCCTACCGGGGAAAACGCATCAATCTCGAATTTGACGGTGTGTTCCAGACTTGCAGTATTTATGTCAACGAACAAAAGGTAACGGAGCATGAGGGTGGATACAGTGGATTTCATGTTGATATTACAGACTATGTTCGTTATGGAGCCTCCAACCTTATCGCAGTTGAAGTAGATAATACATGGAAGCCGGACCTGGCACCGCGTGGTGGTGACCATCAGTTCAGCGGCGGTATCTATCGTGATGTCTGGCTAACAGTAACAGAGCCGGTACATATTGACTGGTATGGTACGTTTGTCTGGACGCCTGCCATCTGTAATCCGAAGTACCAGGAGGGTGGTGGTACAGTAAACATTTTGGATTCTTATGTATCAGATGAAGAATTAGCAGAAAATCTGGAAAAGAAACAGTCTGACGTACAGGTTATTACGGAAGTCACGAACGATTCCAATGAGGCGGTTGAATTATATGTAACACAAAGAGTTATGGATGCTGAGGATAACGTAGTAGCAACCTTTTCATCCGAACCTGAGACAGTGGAGCCACAGAAAGGCACTGCTTTGATCGCACAAAGCGAGATGATTTCTGATATCAGGCTCTGGTCTATGGATACTCCGAATCTGTATCATGTAGAAACTGCGGTTTATGCAAATAATGCATTAGTGGATATTTACGATACCCAGTTTGGTTTTCGTAGTGCACAATTTACAACGGATGGCTTTTTCTTAAACGGAGAACGCGTCATCTTAGATGGTGTTAATGTGCATCAGGACCATGGCGGATGGTGTGATGCAGTTACAGATGGGGCATTCTATCGTGATGTAAAGATGGTAAAGGAAACAGGCTTTAACTTTATCCGTGGTTCCCATTATCCACATGATACCAGCTTTGCACAGGCTTGTGACGAGTTAGGTATTGCATTCTGGTCGGAAGGCGGTCAATGGAGTACCGGTGGCTTCAAATCCGATGATGATGTGTATGGAAGCTATAAAGACTGGTTCCATTGCACGTATCCGATGAAGGAAGAGAATCAGGAACGTTTTGAACAAAGCTGTATGGATATGCTGGAAAGTATGATTCGTATGAATCGGAACCATCCATCCATCATGGTATGGAGTACCGGTAATGAACCATTCTTTACCCATACCAGTACGATAGCAAAATCAAAAGCATTAGCGAATAAAATGCGTAATTATGCACATAAACTGGATCCTACCAGAAAAGCAGCCCTTGGAGGGACACAGCGTGAGGATTTTAACGTTTTGGAAGTAGCCGATATGGCAGGTGGTAATGGTGACGGAGCATTAGCTCAATATACCAATTATGAAATGCCACATATGGTTTCTGAATATGCTTCAACAATCGCAGAACGAAATAACTGTAGTCCCAACCTGCGATTTACGACAGATTTTAAAACGAATCCGGGAAATACGATAGAAGTAAATGGAAAGACCATTACCGAATACTCATTATATGAAAACTCCGGTTATTATCACGAACTGGATGGACTTCCTCTTTATATACCGACCGGCTCAAGTGGTATGTCCTTGTGGTGTATGTACCAGCACGGTAGTGTTGCAGATAAGAAGATGCGTACGATGGGTATCGTGGATTATTATCGTCTTCCGTTAAAATCCTGGTATACCTATCGTGAAGTAAAAACCGGAGTTCCAAGAGAAGATTCGGTAGAAGGAACTGCAACCAAGATTACGTTAGATACGAATTATTCGTATGAAGGACAGACAACCTTACCAAATGACGGTAGTGATGACGTACAGATTATCGTTACCTTAAAGAACGATAACAATGAATGGGTAAATGACAGTACGAATATTTTATTGGAAGTAGTGGATGGACCAGGTGTATTCCCGGGTGGTAAGACATACAAGATGATAGATGATAAGACCTTTATGGATGGTAAGGGTGCGATTGAATTCCGTTCCTTCTATTCCGGTACTACGTCGATTCAGGTATCCGCTCCGGACCGTCCTGATCTGGAACCGGTAACCATGACTCTGACAACAGAGGATGTTGTAGGAAATCATACCGCAGCAAGTGAACCTGAAGATTTTATGGGAGAGATGTTAGAGCTGAACAATTCCGAATCTGTTCCGGAGCCATCGGTTTATGGAAAAGAGGATGCAGCCTATAACCGTCAGACCGGTTCGACCTCCAGCTATGAGGAAGGACATATTCCTTTGAGTGCGGTAGATGGTGATGACAGTACCTATTGGCAGGCAGGAGCAGATGATGAAGCTCCATGTTGGGAGATTTTCTTGGAAAATACATATGATATTTTCACGATGAAATTAAATTTCGGTGAGGAAGAATATCCATATACGATTGAGAGAAACATTCCGGATACCGATCAGTGGGAAGTGCTTGCCCGGTATCAGACAGCAGATGAGGTAGCCAATCGTCCTGCGGAAGAATTGATTGCAGGAAAGACAGCAAACCGGATTCGTATTTCGTTCCCGGATATGCCGAAAGGAAAGCTGCCGCGGATCTATACATGTAATATTTATGGGGTAGAGCATAAACGTATCCCATACCAGATGACGGATACCTATTTATCCGACTTGCCGGCGACAGAGGTTACTGTCGGATGGGGTACCTATCAGAACAACCTTTCTATCGATGGCAATCCGATCACGTTAGATGGAAAGGTGTATGAGAAAGGTCTGGGTACCCATGCAAACAGTGAAGTGATTTATCATCTAAATGGAAAATATTCACGGTTTCAGGCAATGATTGGTATCGATGATGAGACGACCAGAGAGAAAGCGTCTGCATTTTTCCAGGTGTATGCAACCTATTATGATGAAATCAGCGGAGCTGAGAAAGAAATCATGATATTAAACCAGTTAATTGAAGGAACTGACACGAAGAAAATCAATCTTTCAATCGATCAGGTTACGAAGTTACGCTTAGTAACCGATATGAATGGAAATAATGGTAATGACCATACCGATTGGGCAGGAGCGAAGCTGATCGGTGCAGGCAGGGATATTTCTCTTACCGGTACTGTATCCGGAATGGCATCGGTTGAAACCGTACTTGCGATTGCCAGTGGTGCGATGACAAAAGAAGCTGCAATCGCTTCCGGTTATGATATGACAGTGCTGGATCAGAATGCGAGTAATGATATCACAGCGGTTGATGCGTTATTGATCTTATTATCCGGTGCAGATAATGCAGATAAGATTACAGTTGCCGCAAGCTCGAACAGAACGGTACCGGTTGCAGGAAAAACCTTTGAAGCCAATGTTTCCTTGAAAAATAAGACGGCTAATATATATAACTGCAATTGTGTATTACAGTTATACAAACAAGACGGAACTCTGGTCGAGGAAGCTACTGAGACGTTCAAATTATCAAAGGGTGCAACGACCTTCTCTGATTTGGGTGTAGATGTTCCGGATGGTTTGGAGACCTATTATGCGACAATAACGGTATATGATGAAGCGGGCGTTGCATTATCCGAAACCAAAACATTTACAGGAGTTTCCTATGTATATGAACCGGATGAAGCAGAAGAGGATGAATTAAGTGTTATCCGTGATATGTACGAGTTAAAGAAAAAATATGAGTCCGCTATGATTGTTAAGAGTAATCTGTCTCTATCAGTGACAGGAACCCACGGCTCTACGATTACATGGAATTCGGATAATCAGGAGGTGATTACCAATGAAGGTGTAGTAACGAGACCGGAGGATGATACAAAAACCGTAAATCTGACAGCAACGGTAAGCAAGGGCGATGCAGCTTTAGAATATAACATTGTATGTACGGTTATGAAGGCAGTTTCAACCGGAAATGTCAAGATTGATTTGGGTACAGCAGTGAAGACCTATGCAAAAGGTTCTTCCTTTGATGTAACAAATCTTACGGATGGAGATATATCTACCAGGGTATCGGTTAACCGGAATGACGGTGGCAGCTATGTTGCTTATGCAGTATATGATGCAGGCGAAGGGAATACGTTTGATCTGCAGCGAATTGTAGCATCTTGTAATGAAGGCGGAAATAAAACAAGTATTCGTTATTATGGTACGAATAGCAGCAAGATCGCAACGACGGATCCGGCGACGACCTCCGATATGACAACCGGTGAATATGCCGGCTTTATCGATTATTTCTCGGATGAGGAAGGCAGTATGGATTTCTTGGGTAAGGTTGACAAGAATGACTTTACTTCCGACAGTACTGATGTAACGACGATTGTAACGGATACCAGTACCACGACACAATATCGTTATTTTGTAGTTGTATTTGCTTTCTGGGAAACAACTGCATTAAGTGAGATTACTGCATATTCCACATTAGAATAAGTCATGTGTCAGATTTTGACGGGAATCAAGTAGTTGATATCCCGACGAATGACATTGAAATCAAAAAGTTGTCGTAAAACTTAATGGTTGAAGTTACTCCCCTTCGATATAATGATAAGAAATGAGATATCGGAGGGGATTTTATATGAAAAAGTGGCGAAAAAGGATAGCGAACATCATGGCAATACTTCTGTTGCTTGCGGCAATTCCTTTGCATGTGAATGTATTGACGGTTGGGGCAACAACAATTACAGATATTACAAGTACGGATTATGTTACCATTATCAATAAAAACAGTGGAAAACTGTTGGATACGGTATATCATGAAGACCGGAATGGTATTACCTTAGTCCAGTGGGACAATATGAATGCTTCTTCTTCACAGTGGCAATTGGCATTAGTGGATGGAGAAACGGATGTTTACAACATCATACATAGAAAAAGTGACTTCTATTTAGCGGCTGTGAATGGGAAAGCAGTAATAAGTAATACTGTGCCGGCTTCGGATGCATCGGCACAATGGAGAATCGAAGAAGTCAGTACCGGATACTATAAGATTATTAATGTATCACTTTCAAAAGGCTTAAATGTCAGTGGTGCAAATAAATCCAACGGAGGAAGGGTTATTCTATATACTTATAATGGTGGGGCAAATGAGATGTGGAGTTTTCAAATCGTTACAGAAAATCCGGTTGATCCTGTGGAAGATTTTGTGTATATTGACAGAACAGACTGGACTGTAACGGCAAACTCTACGAAAAACAGTGATGTTACTGCGTCAAATATCATGGATGATGATTGTTTATCTGCCTGGCAGACAAGCCCTGATGATCCTGCCTGTGACAAGGAAGAAAATCCATATGAAATCATCATAAATCTGGGGAAAATGACGACGTTTTCACAGTTAAATTATATGCCGGTACAGTATGCCGGACAAAAGGATGATGTAAGTGGTATTATCACGCAGTACGAGATATATACATCAGATGATGGCGCGGCCTGGAATAAGATCATACAGGGTGAGTGGGGTTATGATTATTCCAATATTGATCATTCAGAAAGAAAGGCAACCTTCAGACCAGTGACTTGTCGGTATGTAAAATTTGTCATTCTAAATAATTCTTATCGTCAGGATACAGCCTATCAATATTATGCGGCTGCAGCAGAGATTAATCTAAGTAACTGTATTGCAGATATTCATCCGATGACAACGGCTATGCAGTCCCTGACCGCAGTAAAGGAGCAGGTGCTGCAATTGACGGATGAGACCCGGAAAAATAGCATTATGGATAAACTGTTGGTGTTGGAACAATATGGAACAGCGGAAGAGATTGAAGCGTTTCTGCCTGATACAGAGAATTTGTTGAGCCTTTACCAAATGCAGGAGATGGGTGTGAATGCTGCATATTTTAACCGTCTGGAAGATTATCTGATAGAAAATCAGTATTCTTCTACCGCTATGAATAAGCTGGAAGATGAAATGAATGGTTTTCACACGCTTGGCAAGGATATCGCGGAACCGGTTGTAACGGATTTGGATGATGAATACCTTATGGGTGATGAAGATAAGGAAAAAACTTTAATCGTTCGCTTAAAGGAAGCGGTTGACCTGGCAAAAGCGAAAATAGATGCCAATCCGGATCAAGATTACAAGATGTTAAAAGAACTGGTCGCTTATGTAGATGATTCTTATAGAGATGATGGTTATTATCAGTCCTATGGTTTGGATTATACTTCCTGTGAATATGTTACGAATAATATTAAGTTTGCCCTGAAAAATCTGGAGAAAATCGAAAACGGAGAGATTGAAAGTGTGACAGCGATTAAACCTGGTACAACCTGGTTGGATACACAAGGCTCTAAGATATCAGCCAATGGCGGTCAGATAATTAAAGGGCATGATGGAAAATATTATTGGTATGGTGAAGACAATAAATTAGGATATGCACTCAGAACCGGTGTCAGCTGTTATTCTTCTACAGATTTAATGAACTGGACATATGAAGGACTTGCGTTCCAGGCATTTAAAAATGATACAGAACAAAGCAGAAGATTTGCAGATGATTTGTTGACCGATAATATATTGGGCACGAAAGGACGTATTGAACGCCCGAAAGTTATCTACAATAAAAAAACAAAAAAATATGTTATGTGGATGCATTTGGAGAACAATGGTGGCTATGGCTTATCACTTGCAGGTGTAGCAATTTCGGATGATCCAACACATGGATTTGAGTGGCTGCATTATGGGTATCCGGTGTATGATAAGTCCGTTACTTATAATCAGTCGGCAAGACAGTCCTTCCGCGATATGAATCTCTTTGTGGATAGGGATGAGAAAGCATATGTATATTACGCCTCCGAGGGAAATCCTACTATGTATGCAGTCCGCTTAAATGATGACTACACATGGATTGACAGTGATGGGATTGCTGACGGAGATTTGTATTATGCAGACACGACCACGGAAGCCACCGGTAAAGTGAATTATGGATTACCATCTTTTACAGAGAAACAACTGTATGTTTCTGCAACGGACGCGCTTACTTTTGAGGGCAGTAGCGTGGTTCATGAAGATGGCAGATGGTCCAGAATCATCTATCTTTCAACCATTCAAGGTGGTGTGGAGAGAATGAGAGAAGCACCGGCGCCGATTCGTATCGGAGATACCTATTATCTGGTTACATCAGGATGTAGTGGCTGGAAAGCAAATGCAATTATGGCATTTGAAGCAAAAGGACCACTTGGTCCATATAAGAGACAGAACTCGAACCTTATGGTTGGAACCGCTACTGACGGTAGTAGTGTATCCAATGGGTTTAATTCACAAAGTACCTGTATTCTTAAAGTTGGAAAGGAATACATGTACATGGGCGACCGATGGAAAAATGCAGATTATAATCATGCTACCTCCTCCATTAAGAGATCTACTTATATCTGGTTGCCTTTAGAGGTAGATGATAATGGTATACTATCTGTGTCCTGGAATCAAGAGTGGACATTGGCGAATCTTTCTGCCGGAGATATAAATTCTGATGGAGAAATCAATACGGAAGATGTGCTTTTGATTTTAAAACATACGACAAATCATACTTTGCTGACGGAGGAACAGAAGGAGAAAGCGGATGTCAATTGCGATGGCAGAATAACATCTGTCGATGCGTTGCTCCTGCTGCTTTCATGAAGATTGTAAAATAGTATAAAATGTAACTTGTCCTAATCGTACAATAAAGCTATAATATAGAGGCGAGTATATCATATTGATGTACTTGCCTTTTGAAATTCGTATATTTGTTATAACTGATATGGGGGATGTTATGCCAAATTTTCTAAAGGTACCACTTGAGTTAAGGGTAGGAGATTACAGATTTATATTTTTACAATTCCGTCATGGCAGATATAAAGGAATCATACCTGCACACTACCATAGCAATAGTGGTTTTGAGATTAATTATGTTATAGATGGAAAAGGAATATTAAAAGTTCAGGATACGGAATATATCATGAAACCAGGGATGTTCTATATGATTGGGCCGGGCGTCGAGCATTCTCAATCAGCGAAGTATTCCGGACCTCTTTTAGACCAGAATCATAGTGGGGAACCGGGAGTTGAAGATTATTGTATCAGGATGAGGATAGAAAAACTTGATGATAATGCTTCGAACCGGGAGAATCTCTTAGGAGATGCCTTTTATAATATGCAGACGTTTATCGCACAGGATTCGGATAATCTTAAAATATTATTTGATGAAATAAAAAAAGAATGTGCAGAATCGGAGGTGCTTCGTGATATTATTTTAAAAGGTCTCTTTATGAAACTTCTATCGAAAATTGTTCGTTATACAGCCGCAGTAAAAGATCATATGCAAATGATTCCAGTAAATAATGATGAGTATATTCAAATGAAGATTGAAAGCTGTTTTATGTATCATGTGGAAGATTTAACTATTGAGAAGCTGGGGGAATATCTGCAATATAGTACAAGGCAGGTTCAGCGGATACTGAAATTAAATTATGGTAAGACATTTCGGGAGATGAGAAATTATTATGCCATAACGCAAGCAGCAGAGCTACTGAAGACAACGGATAAATCAGTGGAAGAGCTTACCACGCACTTTGGTTACACGACAGCGAATCAGTTTAAAAACTGTTTTAAAGAACAGTTTGGAATCTCACCGGGTGAATATCGAACACAATACAGGAATTAATAATAAAAAAGCAGGTCAAAACAGGTTGATCTGCTTTTTTCGAATTTATAAAGACACAAATTGTTAAATCTTGTCCTTAGATTCTATTGTTAGCTGGCTATAAAAATATACAATATGCATAAGGGGGGTGAAACAATGAGATTATGGAAAAGGATACTGCAGATAATACTGTTGTAGCAATCTTTCAATCAGAACAGGAAAACTTAGAAGCCCGGGAAAGTAGTTCTTTGATCGCACAAAGTACTATGATTTCTGATATTAAGATGTGGTCTATGGATGATCCAAATCTGTATACCGTACATACGAACGTGTATTCCAATGGGGAGTTGACGGATTCATATGAAACGCGCTTTGGTTTTCGAAGCGTTCAATTTACAACAGATGGTTTTTTCTTAAATGGCAATAAAGTTATTTTAGATGGTGTGAATGCTCATCAGGACCAGGCCGGATGGTGTGATGCTGTTCCGGATGGTGCATTCTATCGCGATGTTCAGATGGTAAAAGATGCAGGATTTAATTTTATCCGAGGCTCGCATTATCCACATGATACTGCATATGCAGATGCCTGTGATGAGATAGGAATTGCATTATGGTCAGAAGGCGGTCAGTGGAGTATTGGTGGATATAAATCAAATGACAATGATTATGGTAATCACACAAACTGGCTTCATTCTGCCTATCCTGAAAGTGAAGAATATGTAGAGAATTTTGAACAAAGCTGTATGTATCAGATGGAAACGATGGTTCGTATGAATCGTAATCACCCATCTATCGTAGTTTGGAGCATGGGTAATGAAGCATTCTTTACCAGCTCTAATACAGTAGAAAAATCGAAAGCATTGGTAAATAAGATGCGTAACCGTTGTCATGAACTGGATCCTACCAGAAAAGCCGGCATGGGTGGAACACAAAGAAACGGATATAACAACATTGCGGTATGCGATGTGGCGGGTGGAAATGGAGATGGTGCGAAAGCGAAATATACAAATTATGAATTGCCGCACTTAGTTTCCGAATATGCGTCTACCAGAGCAACCAGAAATAATGCACAGACACCATTAAAGTTTAATCAGATTGAATCAAGTGTCGGTTCTACGATTACGGTAAATGGCAAGCAGATAACACAATATACAAAATATGAAAAAGAGGGTTATGTGCATGAAAACACAGGCAATGTGATTTGCCTGCCTACGGGTTCTTCAGGCATGTCAGTATGGGGAATGTTTGATCATGGCAGTATAGCAAGTAAGAATATGCGTATGCATGGATTGGTCGACTATCATCGTTTGCCAAAGAAGGTATGGTATACTTATCGAGAAGTAAATACAGGTGTGCCTCGTGAGGACTCTGTCGAAGATACTGCAACGAAAATATCGATAGAAGCAAACTTTACAAAAGAAGGACAAACGACCATTCCGAATGATGGTAGTGATGATGTGCAGATTATCGTTACATTGCGTAATGATAATGATGAATGGGTTGCAAAAAAATACCAGGATGATGCCGGTGAATGGTATTCCGAACCGACAGGTATGATATTAGAGGTCGTTGATGGACCTGGTGTTTTTCCTACCGGAAAGACCTATGTTATGAAGGATGATGTTGCATTTATGGATGGTAAGGGAGCGATTTCATTCCGTTCATACTATCCTGGGACTACAACTATTCGTGCAACCGCAACCCAACTTCCTGATTTAGATCCGGTTACCATTCAAATAGTAACAGAAGATGTGACTGGTCAGGAAGCAGCAGAAGAACCAAGTGATTTCATGGGCGAAGTATATGATATGGGTAGTAGAAGTGCTATTTCTGAACCATCTGTTTATGGAAAAGAAGATGCTGCTTATAATCGTCAGACAGGACTTACAACCAGTTCCAAAGAAGGACATACGCCTTTGATGGCTGTTGATGGAGATGATACTACTTACTGGGAGCCGGAAGATTCGGATGAAGAGCCGGCGTGGATCATCGGTTTAGAAAATACATATGATGTTTATAAGATGAAAGTGGATTTCGGAGGAGAGAAATATCCGTTTATGATTGAAACAAAAGGTATGTTTGATACAGAATGGTCTTATCTCACTTCTTATACCACTGAAGAAGAACTGGAAAATCGTCCGATGGAAGATTTAGTGGAAGGCAGAACTGTGAATTCGTTGCGCATTTCCTTCCCGAATATAGCAGAAGGAATAAGCCCAAGACTTTATTCCTGCAATGTTTATGGTGTCGAACATAAAGAAATTCCATATCAAATGACGAGCGTTTATGTATCCGATCTGACACCATCAAGAGTTGTTACAAAAGGCGATACTTTTATCAAAGATAGAACAAGAGAAAATAAACCAATTACTTTGGATGGAGTGGTCTATGAGAAGGGCCTTGCTACCCATGCAGATAGTGAACTTGTTTATGATTTAAATGGAAAATACACCAGATTTCAGGCAACGCTTGGTATTGATGATGAAACTACCAGAGAAAACGGCTCAGCGTATTTTAAGGTTTATGGAACATATTATGACGAATTATTGGGGAAAGAGGTCGAAGCAGAATTATATAATGAGTTAGTTGCAGGAGAGGATACGAAAAAAGTGGATATATCAGTTGATCAGGTTATTCAACTTCGTTTAGTGACTGACAAAAATGGAGCGACCACGTGTGACCATACGGACTGGGCTAATGCGAAATTATTAGGTGCACTGCGCGATATCTCTTTAGATGATAAGAGTTTATATTCAAATATTCCGGTACAGGATGTTTTAAACTATGCAAGTGGCGAGCTGACGACAGACGCTGCTGCAGCTTTCGGATATGATATGGATACAGCAGATGGGAATGCAAGCAATGATATTTCTTCTGTAGATGCGTTGCTCCTGATGAAAGCAGGATCAGGAAATCAGAAGAAAGTTAGTACTGTAGTTAGCTCTAATATTACGGCACCGAAGGCAGGAGAAGCATTCGAAATCAACGTAAAATGTAGGAGTAAGACTTCGGAAAGCGTTGCTTGTAACGCGAGACTGTCGATTTATGAATCGACAGGTGCGCTGCTTGATACAGTAGAGAACACCATAGAATTGAGTAAGGGTGAATCTGGTTATGTAGACATAGAATATGATGTCCCTGAAAATAAAGACGGCTGTTATGCAGTCCTGATAGTTGTTGATAATTATGGTTGTGCATTGTCTGAGCAATTAATCTATGAAGGAACTCCGTATATTTATGTACCTGATGAAGCAGAAGAGAATGCATTAGCTGTAGCTCGAGACTATTATGAATTAAGCCTTGCGATGCAGGCAACAATGACTCTTTCAGATAACATATCTTTGCCATCAAGTGGTTCGAGCGGATCTGATATTACCTGGATATCAAGTGATGAGTCCATTGTTTCTTCCGGCGGAGTTGTAACGCAATCAGATAGTGAGGATCAGGAAGCAACACTAACAGCAACTATTCAAAAAGGAGCTTCACAGAAACAGTATACCATAACATGTACAATACTAAAGAAAGCTACGACTACAGAGTAGCTTTTCGGTGATTGAAGGAGAATTATGAGGAAGAATATTAAAAACAAATGTTTAAGTAGCATGATGATAATATGTATGACAGTATGTATGACAGAAGGAATGATTCCGGTACAACAATGGGGGAAACAAGCCATAACGACTGTTCAGGCAGAAGAAATGGTACCGCAATCCATTGTATACAGTAGAACGTATGCAGATCCTGTTTATACTGCTCCGAATGAGAAGCAGGCATGGCGTGAGGGTTTAGTAACCGGTAATGGAGAAAATGGATTGATTGAAAGTGAGAATCCATTAGATGATGTGTTGATTTACCAACATATGAAGTACAGTTTTCCAAGTAACGAGTATCATACCTCCCCAAGTCTGAAGGAAGCTATGGAGGATGCAAAACAGCAGTTGCTCCAGAATAAGAGACGCACTGCGAACACTACCTTGTTTAACCAGGCTTCTAAGTCTAAGAAAGAAATGTTTGGTGATAGTGCCGGTGGGTGGCATCTGGAATGGAGTTATAGCTTTCATCCGGGTCATCAGCTTCGTATGACGGTTACAGATAATGAAACAGCCGATGATTATCGTCGGTTTACTAATTATGAGACAGCAGAAATCGGTGCTGAATGGACGGATGAGAATGGTAAGAAGTGGATACGCACTTCGTTTAGCTCCAGAAGTGATAATGTTACCTATACGTATCTGCGTGCCGTTGACCAGGATGCCAAGATTAACATGGATATTTGCATTGATGACATTGCTGATATGGCGAATGAAGGATCTGCGGACGGTAATGTCGGTGATATTCGATATCGCAAAATTGCAGCTGAAAATGGCGATTATCTGGCTCAGGTAGCACATTATCCGAATTATGAGAATAGTGAACTGGTGAATGGTGGCTTTGCCGGAGTGACCAGAATCTATGTTACCGGAGAGGATGCTGCCAAGAGCTATCGATTTGGTACAGCAGAGGCGGTTGATCTTCACGCCGAAGATCGTGAGAGTAACTCCAAAATTGCGAATGAAACAATCATAAATGTTGGAGAAGACAAGAAACCGGTTGTTCATGTTTCTAACGCAGATACATTAGTGCTGGTAACGAAATCTGCCAGAACTTATGAGATGGGAACTCTCGCCGAGTTTGCAGAGAAAACAGATGATGAAGCATTACAGTATGATATGGTTGCAAAGCTGTTAAATGATACGCAGAGTGCTTATGATAAAAATATGGTTAGTGGTGAGTTTTCTTATGATAAGGCCTTAGAAAGTCATGCAGCATTACATGGTGAGATATTTAACCGTACAAAACTGGATTTGGGTGCAGATCCGGAAGATCGTGCAATGTTCACGGAAGATTTGCTGGCAAAACAAAAAGAAAATCCGAATTCTATGAATCTTGCACTGGCTGAACGTGCTTACAATAACGGACGCTATGCGAATGTATGCTGCTCAGGTTATCAGGTGCCACGTCTTGGTGGTATGTGGACCGGTGCATGGCATGTTGAATGGAGTGGAGACTATACCACAGATGCTAATATCAATCTTCAGATTGCCGGTTCTAATATCGGAAACATGAAGGAATCGGTAGAAGGCCTATTGAACATGGAATTACGTATTTCGGATGACTTGGTCGAGAATGCGTATAAGGTTTATGGATTTGAAAACACAATGATGGCTCCAACCAGAACGGATGGGGATTCCGCACCAATGATTCATTTTGGTACAAGCTTTCCGGGTCATGTGTGGAATGCAGGTATCAGCTGGTTGTTATTACCGGTTTATGAATACTGGCAATGCTACGGCAATCAGAACATTCCACTGGTAGATGATATTCAGGCTAAATTAGAAGAGTGTCAGTCAGTAAGAGAAAGTGGTGAATATGTTCCGGTTGGAACGGGTGATTCTTATAAATCAAAGCAGGATTTACAAGACATATTAGAGCTGTCGAATGTGAGAGTGGCTCAGATTTTGGAGCAGGGATATTTTGACCTGGAATCCGATTTGCTGCGCCCATTATTAGAAAAACAGGCAAATCTCTGGACGAATCTGATGCAGGCACAGTATTATCTCAGCACCGACGGTGTAGCAAGCTATGATGCCGACAAGACCAGTCTGGAGGAAGGAGAGAGTTATCTGATTTTACCGAGTTATTCTCCTGAGAACACACCAAGGGATGGGGAATACAGTATTACAATTAATGCTACCATGGATGTTTCAGCAGCCCGTGATGGATTGAACATGGCAATCAACATGGAGCGTGAAGTATTTGGTGAAAATGCTGATGAAGAAAAAATTGCAACATGGAACCATTATATCGACAATCTTCCGGATTACATATATGAAGATACAGGTGAAATAAAAGAATGGTTAATAAAATCTTATCCGGAAAATCATGGACATCGTCATATCAGTCATTTATATGGTGCATGGCCTGCATATGAAGTAGAGACTGATTCCAGATTATTAGAAGGAGCGATTAAGGCCATCGCAATGCGTGAAGCAGCGGGGAGTGATGGAGTTGCCGGACATAGCTGGATGCACAAAGGTTTAGTGCAGGCTCGTGTAAAGAATTCAAAAGGGGTATCGCAGATATTAAATGGAACACTATCCAGTAAGGTTTTCTATAATTCCATGATGACATCCCACAATTTGAATAAGGGCGGAACAAGCAATAAAGCAGAAGGCTTGCAGGCTTATTGTACGGATACATGTATCACCTTACCTGCCATTATGCTGGAGTCTTTAGTATATTCTGCGGATGGTGTTATCGAACTGATGCCGGCTATCCCGAAAGAATGGGAACAGGGTGGTACGGTTTCCGGTATTGTAACCAGAACCAGGGGTACTGTTGATAACATGACATGGAATGAAGAACAGGTAGAAGCAGAGATTACAACTCAGGCAGGTACCCATCTGAAATTCAATAAAGCATATGATAAAATCTATGTGAATGATATAGATGTTACTTCTGAGTTAAAGAGAGATACAACGGGCGATTCCTATTATGAAATTCCAACGGATGATACAATCAAGGTTACTTATGAAATTGCTGAAAATCAGGGTGGTACCTATTCTATCAAGGCAGAAGATGATACTTACTTAACTGTTACTGATATCAAGAATCAGGCACTTGTTTCGAAAGAAGAAGTACAGTTATCCGATAGTATGTTGTGGTATGAAGAAATTGTAAGTGACCGTTATCTGGGCTTTCAGAATTCTGCCTATACGAAACAATACATTGATATCAGTGGAGGAAAGACCGGTGTTGATTATGGCCCATTGAGTTCCTGGAGTGGTAATGCCAGTCATAATAATCGAAAGTTCCGACTTGAGCAGGCAGGAGATTATTATTACATCTGGTCAACCTTAAAAGAGAATAATGTTTCCAGTTGGACTGCTGATACGGACAAAGTCATGGAGGAACATGATGGTATTGTGGTTATCAATACGTTGGATGAAACAAATGACAAACAGCTATGGAAGCGTATTGCAATCGATGACAGATATGCCTACCAGAATAAAGCAACCGGTCACTATATGTATATCGAAAGTAATAATGATGGCAATCGGATCAAATTAGCGGATGCATTTAATCAAAAACCACAGTTATGGAAGCTGACACCGATTACAAACAATGGATACAAACTGATTAATACATATACAGGTAAAGCATTAACTTATGATGGAGAGCATTTAGTTCAGAAGAATTATAACGGAACGAATGATCAGCTCTGGTATCTGACGGATGGTGTATTGATTACGTTAGAAGGAAAAGCGTTAGGAAGTTTCACAATCACTCAGACTCCGGATGAGGAGGTTCAGATTACCATGGATTCGCTGTCCATTACATCTAATAAAACGATCGTCCGTAATGGGGATGTGGTTCTCTTTGAGGCGGTAACCGAACCGGAACAAGGAATTAGCAGTGGTGTTGACTGGATTATAACAGATGGAACCGGTTCCGGTACGATCAGTTCTGATGGAACCTTTGTTGCGACGAAGAAAGGTACTGTAACGGTATATGCTAAATCATCGATAGGTAACGTAATATCAAATGAAATCACAATTACGATAGATAGCGGTCTGGAAGATTTTGAACAGGTAACAACAGAAACAGCGGCTATCTTTGGACGCGAGGAAGGAAACTGGGAGCCTGGTACAGTGGAAAATGCATTTGATGGTGATATTTCCACTGCTTATGATGGTCAAAATGGTGGCTATTGTGGTTATCAGATGGCGTCTGCAAAGCAAATCGGTGCTTTTCGTTTCCAGGCACGTTCTGGAAATGCAAGCCGTATGAAAGGAAATCAGTTCCAGGTATCCAATGATGGAACAACGTGGGAAACAATCTATACGGTAGCAGAAGAACCACTAAGCAATGGCAATTGGAATACCGTATATGTTTCTGAGATGGAAGATGCTTCTATCAAAGAATTGTTAGAAACAAACCAATATTCCTATTTCCGTTTATACAGTGGTACATCCAGTTATGCGAATGTTGCTGAGATTGAATTGTATGTCGTACCACAAGAAAATGATTCTTTATTAGGCGATGTTGATGGCTCCGGCACAGTCGACGCAGCTGATGCACAAATTATCTTAAACGTGGCATCAGGACGATTAACGGATGCTGCGATGACAGAAGAGGGATATGATAAAGCATTAGCAGATGTAAATCATGACAATCAAATAACAGCAGTCGATGCGTTAATCCTTCTTATCAAATAGTATAACCAGTGAACTCCTTGCATACATTGTAAAAACAGCGTATGCAAGGAGTTCTTGCGTGAAGGATTATATCGAAAAAAGAGCAGTTTTACTGGCGAAATATATCATAGAACAAAACGCTACAGTTCGTCAGGCTGCAAAGCAGTATGGTGTGAGTAAGAGTACGGTACATAAGGATGTGGCAGAACGGTTGAAAGAAATTGACCCTCTGTTGGCACAGGAAACGCGCGCGGTGCTGGATATCAACAAATCGGAACGTCATATTCGCGGCGGACTGGCTACGAGAGAAAAATATCTGCATCAACATTGACAGATGAATGAATAAGTTTCATAATGACTGGTATCATAAGAGAAAAAGAAGGTAGCAATTATGAACTTTACGAATGTTTTAAGTACAATGCTGGAATTATTTGCAGTGTTGATTTTAGGATATGCTCTTGGAAAAAGAGGTGTGATAGATTCTGATGGGAATAAGATGTTGTCAAGACTCATTGTTCTAGTGACATCGCCCCTTTTGATTATCTCATCTGTGAGTGGCGAGGAATTGTCCGCCGATACATCAATGGTTTGGAAAGCCCTGGTGATCGGTTTTCTCTTTTATGCGGCGGCACCGCTTCTTGGATGGATTTTTGTGAAAATGATGCATGTTGCACCGGAAGACGGGGCAGTATACCAGTTGATGTATGTATTTAGTAATGCAGCTTTCCTGGGATTTCCCGTTCTGAGAGTCGTTCTGGGAGAAGAAGCAATTTTTTATGCCGCTATTATCAATATCTGGTTCAATGTGATGCTTTATTCCTATGGAGTTGTGGTATTGGCCAGAAGTACCGGGAAGGAAAATACAAGAGTAGAATGGAAACGGATGATCAATCCGGGAATCATTTCGGCATTATTAGCTTTGTTGCTTCATGTGTTTCATATCTCTCTTCCGTCGACAGTTCAGGATTTCTGTTCTATGGTAGGAGAGATTACGATTCCATTATCCATGCTGGTTATCGGAGTATCTCTGTCTTTTGAGAATGTTGTGGAAATGTTCCGAAATAAGAAAATGTATTTTTATTGTGTTGTACGCCTGTTGATACTTCCTGCCATTACATGGATCGTATTGGGACTCTTTATACAGGATTCCTATCTTCAGACAATCTTTACAGTCATAGCAGCCATGCCGGCTGCCACTCTGACTGTTGTGTTAAGCAATGAGTACGGCGGTAATACGACGCTGGCAGCAAACGGAGTATTCTTAAGTACGTTATTCAGTATTATTACGATTCCACTGATCGCTTTATTTTGTAATTACATGTAATTGATTCGGAACACAGGAAATATCCAATTGATTGCATTGATCTACAGGCTCGCCGTCGACATGAATTGGCCGGGCCTCTTTTGTTGTTATCCGGGCTTCCTTACAGCGGAGCAGATGAATACCGGGAAAATGTCTGTGCAGACCCAGCATGGCAAATGGCAACAAAAACAAGCCATACAGGGTGTGCTTACATTGGACAATGCAGATATCCAGTGCGTTGTCATCCGGCAGGGCATAAGGACAGAACTTCACGCCGCCCCCTTCGTAAGGGAGATTTTGGATGGATGCAAACAGTACATGCTCATAAGTGATTTCTTTGGCATGATCCAGTGAAATGGATAATGTAGTAGTGTCCGGCTTCAAAAGTTGTTTGATTCCAATCGCAATATAGATCAGACGACCCAAATGCAGGAAATTCAGTATTTTTTTCAATGGGGTAGCAGCAACCTCATGACAGATGGCAGCATCATATCCGATGCCACAGCTGACCAGAAAATTCAGCTCATCATTACCGTGTTTCACTTTGCCGATATCCATATGTGTGATTTCCTGGGGATACATAATTCTGCGTATGGCGGCAATGGGATGGGCGGTAGCATTGATACCTCGCCCAAAATCGTTGCTTGAGCCGATAGGAATGTAGCCCAGGGTAATGGTATCAAAGCGCTGCATACCGGATACCACTTCGTTCAAGGTGCCATCTCCACCTAATACGATGATGGTGCGTTTGGTATCATCGGAGGTAAGCTGGGCAGCGAGCTTTCCGGCATGTCCGGCATATTTTGTATAAATAGCCTGAAATTCTATGTTGTAGGCTTCTAATTCGTATTTGATTCTTTTCCAGGATTCCAGGGACGTTCCGGAACGTGCTCCCGGATTAATAATAAAATAATACATATCAGGATTCTCCCTTATATGATATGAAACGACATCATTATTTAAGTATTATAGCATGATTATGAAGAATAGAAAAGGGATTTGTGTCATCTCAGAACGTTGACATAGGAACAAAAATGATGATAGAATAAACTGTTTATATGGCTGAGAACCAAATAGGAAGCAAGACGACAAAGGAGAGAGAGATATGACCTATGAGAGTGCAATGGATATCATAGAGAAGGCATCCATGCTGGGCAGTGTGTTGGGACTGGATTCCATTAAGCGATTGTTGGACGAATTGGGAAATCCACAGGAACATCTGCAGGTTATTCATATTGCCGGAACGAATGGCAAGGGTTCGATTCTTGCTTATCTGGATTCGATTTACCGGGAAGCCGGCTATCATGTCGGGCGTTATATATCACCGTCTATCTTTGAATATCGGGAACGGTTTCAAATCGATGGAGAATATATTTCCGAGGAAAAGTTTACTGATTGTATGGAAACCGTATGGGAGGCCGTGAAGAGGATGCAAAAGCAGGGCTTTGAATCGCCTACTGTTTATGAGATGGAGACGGCCATCAGCTTTTTATATTTCCTGAAAGAAAAGGTGGATGTGGTTCTTCTGGAGACCGGTCTGGGCGGAAGACTGGATGCGACCAACGTTGTGTCAAAGCCGCTGTGTGAGATCATTGCGTCCATCAGTCGTGATCATATGCAGTTTTTAGGGGAAACTCTGGAAGAGATTGCTTATGAAAAGGCAGGTATTATAAAGCAACACACACCGGTGGTTGTCTATCCCAATCCGGAAGAGATTATGGGAGTGTTGGAAGCACAGTGCCGTGAAAAGCATGCATCTCTGGTGCCGGTTTCAGATTGTGAATCTGAGACGGACAGCGAATCCTTACAACAGAGGTTTGTATGGAGGGACCATTGGTATGTAACGCAGATGCTCGGAAAACATCAGGTGAAAAATGCAGCAACCGCACTAACCTGTGTCGATGTCCTGCAATCCAAACTGCCTGTTTCTACTGAACAGATGCAAAAGGGAATTGAAAAAGCCACCTGGGCAGGCCGTTTTGAAATTCTGCAAAAGAATCCATATCTCATAAGAGATGGGGCACACAATGAAGATGCTGCCAGGGTGCTCGCAGAAACGCTTCGGGAATACTTTGGACAAAATAAGAAATATTTTGTTATGGGAATGTTTGCAGATAAAGAATATCAGAAGGTTATGGAGATCATGGCACCATTGGCAGATAAGATTTATACAGTAACACCGGACAATCCAAGAGCCTTGTCGGCATCCGAACTGGCAAAACAGGCGGAAAAGTATTGCAAGGATGTTACAGTGGCAGAAGATGTGCCATCAGCCTTGTCTGCAGCAAGGAAGGAAGCGGATGAGAACAGTGTGATACTGGCATTTGGTTCTTTATCTTTTATAGGAGCGTTATCATGAAACGATATCAACGGATACAAGAGCATCCTCTCTTTAGGGAGACGATGGGTGCTTTGGAACAATTGGAGAAAGACCGCATTTTTTGTTGCCACAATATAGAACATTTAATTGCAGTTGCCAGAATCAGCTATATTCTGGCACTTGAGGAAGCTCTGCTGGTCAGTGATGTATTAGAATATACTGTGAGAGAACCGGAGTATTCGAGAGATATCTACTATGCGGCAGCGTTGCTGCACGATATCGGGAAAGTGGAACAATATGAGCAGGGAATCCCGCATGAGGTGGCGGCAAAGGAGAAAGTGGCATTGATTTTATGGGATTGCGGATATGATGAGAAAGAAATCGTATTTATTACGGATTTGGTTGCTTCCCATCGAACAGAGACACAGGCACAGAAATCACCGTATCATTATGCACTGTATCGTGCAGATAAACTATCTCGAGAATGCTTTGCCTGTAAAGCGAATCAGGAATGCAACTGGAAGGAAGACAGAAAGAATATGAGGTTAGAATTATGATTATAGGAAATAAGAACTTCGATTTTCAGCAGCACGGATATATTATGGGAATTCTCAATGTAACACCGGATTCTTTTTCAGACGGCGGCAGTTATGTACACTTGGATCAGGCACTTTACCAGACAGAACAGATGATTGCACAAGGTGCTTCCATCATTGATGTTGGCGGTGAGTCGACCAGACCGGGACATATTCAGATATCAGTGGAAGAAGAAATAGAGCGAGTTGTCCCGGTGATAGAAGCAGTCAAGGCGCGCTTTGACGTGCCGGTGTCTTTGGATACGTATAAATCGGAAGTTGCACAGGCAGGAGTTGAGGTCGGTGTAGATTTGATGAATGATATCTGGGGACTTCAGTATGATGTGAAGATGGCTGAGGTGATAGCAAAGAGTGATATCGCAGTCTGCATGATGCATAACAGGAGAAACACAGATTATCATAATTATTTGGAAGATGTTCTGGATGATTTAGAGCAGTCATTGAAAATAGCCGATACGGCAGGAATTGTCCGTGAGAAGATTCTGTTAGATCCGGGTATTGGTTTTGCTAAGAGTCTGGAACAAAACCTTCAACTGATGAAAAATCTGTCTTCCCTGCAAAAATTTGATTTACCGATTTTACTTGGAACCTCACGCAAGTCTATGATTGGCTTAACACTTGACTTACCGGTAACGGAAAGAGAAGAAGGAACGATAGCAACGACGGTTTATGGGTATATGCAGGGTGCCCGTGTATTCCGGGTACATGATGTGGAGAAAAATATGCGGGCTTTGCGTATGGTAGAAGCAATGCAAAATGCATAGGAGGATAGTAATGAAACAGTGGGATTGCATAAAGATTGAGAATTTAACTTTGTTTTGCAACCATGGTGTATATGCAGAAGAAAATACATTAGGACAGAAATTTATCATTAGTGCGGAAATGTTATTGGATACGCGAAAGGCCGGAGAAACGGATGATTTAACGGCATCCGTTCATTATGGTATGGTCTGTGAATGCATGAAACGGGTGATGGAGCAAAATACCTTTCAGTTGATTGAACGTGCAGCAGAGGTTGTTGCCCGTACTGTGTTGTTGGAATATCCTCTCATTCATAGGATTACCGTAGAGGTGAAAAAACCGTGGGCACCGATTAAACTCCCACTGGAGCAGGTTTCCGTGTGCATCACACGAGGATGGCATACGGTATATCTGGGACTGGGTTCGAATATGGGAGATAAAAAGGCATATCTGGATCAGGCAATTGTGGCCTTGTCGGAGCAGCCTGAGATTCGAGTCGGACAGGTGGCAACCTATATAGAAACAGAACCATATGGCGGAGTAGAACAGGATTTCTTTTTAAATACCTGTTTGGAGATAGAAACATTGCTCACACCGGAACAGTTATTGGAAAAGACAATGGCAATCGAACAACAGGCAGGAAGAGAACGAATCGTGCATTGGGGACCGAGAACACTGGATATCGATATATTGTTTTATGACGATTGGATCGTGAACCAACCGGATTTGACGATTCCTCATAAAGAGGTGCATCTACGGGAGTTTGTGCTGGCTCCGATGTGTGAAATAGCACCTAACCTGATACATCCGGTGAGAGGAAAATCAATCACTGAGCTCTTGGAAACGCTGAAGAAGGAGTAAATTAAAATGGATTTAACCGAGATAAGAAAAGAAATAGATGGGATTGACCGGCAGATCGTTGCGCTGTTTGAGGAACGCATGAAGCTTTCCAGTAAGGTTGCAGAATATAAACGTTCCGTCGGAAAACCAATCTGGGATAAACAAAGAGAGAAAGAGAAGATAGAGACTCTGGTTGCCTTAACAGGGGATGAATTCAATCAACGGGGAATTGAAGAACTGTTTACACAGATTATGACAATCAGCCGTTTATATCAGTACCAACTGTTGGCGGGAGAACGGCAGACCGAGGAAAACAGTTTTCAGGAGGTGGAACAGCTTCCGGTTCATTCAGGAACCAGAGTGTATTTTCAGGGCGTGCCGGGAGCTTACAGTGAGCAGGCCTTAGAACAATTTTTTGGAAGCGATGTACAGAGATATCATGTAGAAACCTTTAAAGAAATCATGGAAAAGGTTCAGTCCGGGGAAGCCGATTATGGGATCCTGCCGATTGAGAATTCTACAGCAGGTACTGTTGGCGGAATCTATGAGCTGTTAATGGAATATGAGAATCTGACAATCGTAGGACAGGAATATGTCAGGGTACAGCATAATCTGTTGGGAGTGCCGGGAAGCAGTCTGGAAACGATTAAAAAGGTATATTCCCACCCACAGGGATTGCTGCAGAGTGCACCTTATCTGGAATCTCATGCATGGGAACAGGTTGAAGTCAAGAATACAGCTATTGCCGCACAAAAGGTAAAAACGGACAACGACATAACGAAAGCTGCCGTAGCAAGCAGGAGAGCAGCCGAATTATACGGACTGGATGTGTTGGAAGAGGGGATTAATCAGAGTCATCGAAATGAAACACGTTTTATTGTTCTGGCAAATAAGAGATTTTTCCAAAGAACAGCGGATAAAATCAGTATCAGCTTTGCGATTCCGCATGAGAGCGGAAGTCTGTATAATATCCTGGCACATTTTATTTTCAATGGTGTCAACATGAACCACATCGAATCCAGACCTCTGAAAGGAAAACAGTGGGAGTACCGGTTCTTTATCGATATTGATGGGAATTTAACGGATTCTAATGTGAAAAATGCGTTGCATGGCATTGCCAGTGAAGCGACAGAATTTCGTATTATAGGAAATTACCAGTAGGAGGCGGTACAGATGAAGGTACAGACAATTGTGTTATACCGCAATTTAATTACGGCAGAACCGGTTTTTCAAAAATTTTATCGCGTAATGACAGAAAATATGACGGAAGAGGAGAAAGAGAGTCTGTTCTATGACGGATTGCATGATTTGGTAGAGTTGGCGCAGGAGAAAAGCTTTGCAGGAAATCTGTGGCATCTTTATCTGACTTATTTTATTGCAAGTGATGTCAATGCATACAGTATGGCATGTGAAAAGAAAGGAGCCGTTAGCGGTTCCATTCGGGAAATAGCCAGAAAAGACTTTGCTGTTATGAAACAGCTGTTTGAATATGATTGGGGCTGTTTTGCATCATTATTGGATGATTTTCAACCGGCGCAAATCAAAGGCATTGTTTTAAATAAGTTATTACGTGACCGGATGAATGAGTTATCGGTTCAGCTGGAACATGCAGAGAGTGTGGAAGAGTTTCAGGAACACATAGAACAGTTCTATCATGACTTTGGTGTCGGGAAATACGGTTTACATAAATCTTTCCGGATTCGTGAGAGTCACAAACATACCACGATTGTACCAATTACAAACAGTGAGAATATTGTTTTGGATGATCTGGTTGGCTATGAGAGCCAGAAGCAGCAGCTGATTGATAACACAGAGGCATTTCTGGCAGGGAAAAAAGCAAATAATGTTTTGTTATTTGGTGAGAGTGGTACCGGAAAATCCTCCAGTATCAAAGCTATTTTAAATGAGTATTTTCCGAAAGGCCTTCGTATGATCGAAATATTCAAGCATCAATTCGGTGACCTGAACCGCGTGATAGAAGAAATTAAGAACCGTAATTACAAGTTCATTATTTACATGGATGACTTATCTTTTGAAGAAAGTGAATTGGAGTATAAATACTTAAAAGCAGTGATCGAAGGCGGATTGGAGAAATGGCCGGATAATGTATTGATCTATGCGACATCAAACCGGCGTCATCTGGTCAAAGAAACGTGGGGTGACAGACGGCAGAGCGTGGATGATGTTCATGGAAATGACTCACAACAGGAGAAATTATCCTTATATGCCCGGTTTGGAGTTTCTATCTACTATGGTTCTCCTGCACAGGAACAATTCTTTGAAATCGTTGATACCTTAGCAGAAAGAAGAAGGTTAAATCTGGATCAGGAATCCATTCACCAGGCCGCTGTTCGGTGGGAATTACAGCATGGAGGATTCTCCGGACGTGCAGCGGAACAGGTGATTACACATTTGCTTGCAAAATATGGTACCAGAGAAGTGTAAAAACTTGACAAAGAATATAGATACGGTTACAATATTCAAGTATAAAAAAGTCTTTGACTGAGAAAGAGGGAATAGTATGAAGAAATTATTCAAAAAGGCTGCCAGCGTAGTGTTGGCTGCAACAATGGCACTTTCCATGACTGCATGTGGTGGAGAGAAACAAGTAGAAACAGCAGATAAAGCAGATAACAGTGCTGTTACATTCAAAATCGGTGGCATCGGTCCTGTAACAGGTGGTGCTGCTGTGTATGGTCTGGCTGTAAAGAACGCAGCGGAATTAGCAGTAGACGAGATTAATGCTGCAGGTGGAATTAACGGATATCAGGTTGAATTCCAGTTTGAAGATGATGAGCATGATGCAGAGAAATCAGTAAATGCTTACAACTCTTTAAAGGACTGGGGTATGCAGATGTTAATGGGTACTGTTACATCTACGCCATGTGTGGCTGTAGCTGCTGAAACAGCAAATGATAATATGTTCCAGTTGACACCATCCGGTTCTTCCGTACCATGTACAGAGCAGCCAAATGCATTCCGTGTTTGCTTCTCTGATCCGGCTCAGGGAACGAAATCTGCTGAGTATATTGGTGAAAATGGTCTTGCAGAGAAAGTAGCTGTTATTTATGACAGTTCTGATGTATATTCTTCCGGTATTTATGAGAAGTTTGCAGAAGAAGCAAAGAATCAGGGATTTGATATCGTAGCTGCAGAAGCATTTACAGCTGACAGCAAGACAGATTTTACTGTTCAGCTTCAGAAAGCAAAAGATGCCGGTGCAGATTTGGTATTCTTACCAATTTACTACTCAGAAGCAGCTTTGATTTTAACACAGGCAAATAAAATGAAATATGATACACGCTTCTTCGGATGCGACGGTCTGGATGGATTACTGAGTGTTGAAAACTTTGATCAGTCTTTAGCAGAAGGCGTTATGTTGTTGACACCGTTTGCTGCTGATGCTGAGGATGAGAAGACACAGACATTCGTTACAAATTATAAAGCAAAATGTAATGATGATATTCCTAACCAGTTTGCTGCTGATGCTTATGATGCTATTTACGCAATTAAGCTTGCAGCAGAAAAAGCAGGTGTTACACCTGATATGACTGCTTCTGATATCTGCGAAGCTCTGAAACCTGCTATGACAGAGATTACCTTAGATGGTTTAACAGGTGAGGGAATGACATGGACAGCAGATGGTGAACCAAACAAAGCTCCAAAAGCAGTTCAGATTGTTGATGGTGTGTATGTTTCCATGTAGTAATTTCATAGATGATGAAATAATATGACTCGCTGGAGAGTTACTTTTACCGGTAACTCTCCACTTTTTTAAGAAGCATTTGAAGAAAGATACAAAGAGGTGTTGATATGAGTTTCGTATCGTATTTGATTAATGGTATCAGCCTGGGAAGCATTTACGCCATTATTGCTCTTGGCTATACTATGGTATACGGAATTGCAAAAATGTTGAATTTTGCTCATGGTGACGTTATCATGATTGGCAGCTATATTACATTTTTCGCATATACCAAGGCAGGGTTGAATCCATATGCTGCACTGTTGCTTTCTATGGTGACTTGTACCATATTGGGTATTGTGATTGAGCGTGTGGCCTATAAGCCTTTACGTGGCACTTCTCCGCTGGCTGTGTTGATTACAGCGATTGGTGTCAGTTACTTATTACAGAATATTGCCCTGTTATTATGGGGAGCAGAACCAAAAGCGTTTACTTCCATTGTGAATGTACCTGCTCTGGAACTGATGGATGGACAATTGATTATTTCAGGTGAAACAATCGTAACGATAGCGACATGTATCGTTGTTATGATTGCATTAACGCTGTTTATTAAAAAGACAAAATCCGGTCGTGCCATGCTGGCAGTATCAGAAGATAAAGGTGCTGCTATGCTGATGGGTATCAATGTGAACAGTACGATAGCATTAACCTTTGCGATCGGTTCGGCATTGGCGGCAGTTGCCGGCGTGCTGTTATGTTCTTCTTATCCTACCCTGAATCCATATACCGGTTCTATGCCGGGTATCAAGGCATTCGTTGCGGCGGTATTTGGCGGTATCGGTTCCATACCCGGAGCTATGATTGGCGGTATTGTATTAGGTGTGGTTGAGAATGTAGCGAAAGCAAAGATTTCCTCACAGATGGCAGATGCTATCGTATTTGGAGTTTTAATTCTGGTGTTGTTAGTAAAACCAACGGGAATCCTTGGTAAGAAAATGAACGAGAAGGTGTAGGTGATAGGATGAAACAACGAATGAGCAATAAAATATTTAAACAGAATTTTATTACCTATGCACTCGTCATTGCTGCCTATGCAGTAGTACAAATATTACTGTCAACCGGCAGCTTGTCCAGTTTGATGCAGGGATTGTTAGTACCGTTATGTATCTATGCGATCCTGGCAGTGTCCTTGAACTTGACGGTAGGTATTCTGGGAGAGCTTAGTCTGGGACATGCCGGCTTTATGTGCGTGGGTGCCTTTGCCAGTGCGTTTTTCTCAGTTTGCATGAAAGAGACGATAACCAGTGACGGACTTCGTTTTGTTCTGGCCTTGTTGATTGGAGCAGCCAGTGCCGGAATCGCCGGTATTCTGGTAGGTATTCCGGTATTACGTTTGCGTGGGGATTATCTTGCTATTGTAACCCTTGCATTTGGTGAGATTATTAAAAATATCATGAATGTATTATATGTCGGTCGGGATGCGAACGGATTTCATATTTCCTTTACCAGTTCTATGGATCTGAATCTGGAAGAGGGTGGACAGGTCATTATCAAGGGGGCTCAGGGAATTACCGGTACGCCGAAAAATTCTACCTTTACCATTGGAATCATTCTGTTAATCATTACATTGATTATTGTTTTGAATCTGATTAATTCCCGTTCAGGCCGTGCCATCATGTCCATTCGGGATAATCGAATCGCGGCAGAGTCAGTTGGAATCAATATTACAAAATTCAAGCTGTTGGCATTTTCTATTTCTGCGGCTTTAGCAGGTGTTGCAGGTACTCTTTATGCACATAATTTATCTACACTGACTGCTTTGCCAAAGAACTTCGGATACAATATGTCGATTATGATTCTGGTATTTGTTGTATTAGGCGGTATTGGAAGTATTCGCGGTTCTATCATTGCTGCGGTATTGTTGACTTTATTACCGGAGCTGTTGCGTGGATTAAATGATTATCGTATGTTAATCTATGCGATTGTTTTAATTGTTATGATGATCTTTAACTGGAGTCCGAAAGCAAAAGTATTACGTGAAAAATATTCCCTCAAAGCAGTTTTTCATAGATTTCATAAATCAGCAAAGGAGGCTAAGTAAATGGCAGTATTAGAAGTAAAGAACTTAGGAATATCCTTTGGTGGATTAAAGGCAGTTAGTGAATTCAACATGACAATTGAAAAAGGACAGCTGTATGGTCTGATTGGACCAAATGGTGCCGGTAAGACAACGATATTCAATTTGCTGACCGGTGTATACAAACCGGATACAGGCAGTGTAACCTTAGATGGAATGGATATAACCGGCAAAAAAACAATCGACATTAACAAGGCCGGGATTGCCCGTACGTTCCAGAATATTCGTCTGTTCAGTGAATTGAGCGTTTTGGATAATGTAAAGGTCGGTTTACATAACAGCATGACATATTCTACCATTGCCGGAATCCTGCGCTTGCCAAAATACTATAAGATAGAAAAACAAATGAATGAGCGGGCAATGGAACTTCTTTCTGTATTCGGACTGGATGTGTTTGCAGAGTATAAAGCTTCGAATCTTCCATACGGACAACAGAGAAAATTGGAGATTGCCCGAGCTTTGGCAACGAATCCGAAACTGTTGCTGTTAGATGAGCCTGCGGCAGGTATGAATCCGAATGAAACGCAGGAGTTGATGGATACGATTCGTCTGATCCGTGATAAGTTTGATGTGACGATTCTGTTGATTGAGCATGATATGAGATTAGTGTCAGGTATCTGTGAATATATCACGGTATTGAATTTTGGTACAACACTTGCCAGTGGAACACCGGATGTCGTATTGAATGATCAAAAGGTAATTACCGCATATTTAGGAGAATAGGAGAGATGAATTATGGCTATGTTAAAAGTGACCGATTTAGAAGTTTATTATGGCGTCATCAAAGCGATTAAGGGTATCTCCTTTGAAGTAAATAAAGGCGAGGTAGTTGCTTTGATTGGAGCAAACGGTGCAGGTAAAACGACCATTCTTCATACCGTAACGGGATTGGTACAGACCAAGAAAGGAACGATTGAGTTTGAAGGTACCGATATTACAAAGGTACCTGGACACAAAATTGTATCTATGGGTATGGCGCATGTACCGGAAGGCCGTCGTGTGTTTGCAGATTTGACTGTATTAGAAAATCTGAAGCTGGGTGCATTTACCCGAAAAGAGAAAGACGAGATATCAGAAACACTTAAGATGGTATATCATCGTTTCCCAAGACTGGAAGAGCGTAAGAATCAGTTAGCAGGAACATTAAGCGGCGGAGAGCAGCAGATGCTTGCCATGGGACGTGCTTTGATGTCACGCCCATCAATTATATTGATGGATGAACCATCGATGGGTCTGTCGCCAATCTTTGTTGCAGAGATTTTTGATATTATCAAAGAAGTGGCAGCCGGTGGAACAACGGTATTGCTGGTAGAACAGAATGCGAAGAAGGCTCTGCAGATTGCAGACAGAGCCTACGTATTAGAAACCGGTAATATTGTGAAAACCGGTCTGGCATCTGATTTAATTAACGATGATTCCATCAAGAAAGCATATTTAGGTGAGTAGTCTTAAAGTTTTTCTATTTTCAAACTGGCATGATTTTTCATTTGACAAGAAAATGATTCGTGGTATAATGAATCGTAGTTGTATTTCATATGAAACACGTTGAAGAGACGAGTAAGGTGAGAAAGCATACAGAGAGGGATTGATTGCTGTGAATATCCTATGTGGCATCATCTGAAGACTACCTCGGAGTGGCTCTAATCCAGCCCGGTTTTGGACACCGTTATCATCCTTAGAGGTATCATCACCATGACGATGTGGTGATACGAACTTGGGTGGAACCACGTATAGTACGTCCCTTGCGTTAGCAAGGGGCGTTTTTTTTTCGAAAAAATGTGTTTTCCCCGGTGGTTGCCGCTGCCTGCGGTGCGTATCTGTTTTTTCTTGCACCGTTTTCCGGTTTAAGAAAG
>JBJELB010000012.1:0-19193 GCA_051878935.1 Lachnospiraceae bacterium
CAAGGTGCTATAGAAATGGGGGCAAAGCTATTTATGGTTTTGACCCCAACATCATTAAATTCGATTTGGTATTGTTTGTCATGGGAATTTTATGGACTCTACGTAAATTTTTTCTATGTAGGAATAAGGTGTTCTCTTCGAAAGAAGGGGCACCTTTTTCCTTTTCTATAGACTATTTTAAAGGAGGTTTAAACTTAAATGAAACTTTTAAACAGGATAGTAGCGTTCTTACTGTTAATAGTGATGATAGTAGGGTGTTTTCCCATTGGTACTTTAGCGGCAAATGAGGGTAGTACTGATTCCGGCGAGAACCCCGCGAAATGGTCGCTGGACGAGTGGAAACGTAGAGAAACACTCGGTCTTGAGTATGATGATATCAAACACAAATTTTACTTCTATAATGTAGACACCGCAGCCACTGCATCCATTAGATGGAGGACGATTGGTTATACAATAACAGCAGAGACAGACAATGGCATGAACCCTCAGGAAAATTTATCGAATGCCTATGTATACATACCTAGGTCGCTTGCTAGCAAGGGTATCGAAGTTACGAAAGGAGCAAGTCGATGTACACAGTATGTAATTGATCAGGATGTCTTAGAGGAACAAATAAGACCGAATGAAAAAGATGATGCAGCTACCCGTGCACGAAAGGTAAATCTGTCAAACCAGATTCAGAATAATCATCTGTTGGTTGCTAGTATGGTAGGTCAAACGTTTTTAGGCTCCACAGTCAGGAAAGAATATTTACCTTCCGAATATAAGTTAAGAACTGCAGAAGCATGGGATTCTGGTACAGAAGCTGACTTTAAAGAACATTTCAACAAAACTCTCCCATGGAGTTCTACTACAAAAACAAGAATCCTGTATGCAACCTACAGTAGCTTATGGAATTCTGAATTGAATGACTGGAGGTCAAAATTATCGAATATTGACACTTTAGCTGACACCGTTAAAATCAAAGAGTGTAATGGAGCAGTTAAGCTAAAGGATTATGCCAAAAAGACCATTAAGGTTGGTGGTAAAACCTATAAACTATCGTGTATTCGATACAATTACGCAAATGAAGAGAATACAGAGTTGAAAACGATTGATGGACATCATGTAATGACTCTGGAACCGGATGATATTAAGTATTGGGAATCTGATGATAGTTTAGTAAAAGTAAAGCATGATAATCATTCACTATTTACTACTGGTAGATCTGGTACGGATTACACAGGTGAATCTATTAAATACAGTACATTCTGGGATACAGTGAAAGATACCAAAGTTGGGTGTGGTTCCGCATATAATTATATTGTTTTTGCTTACGTTCCGGTCAAGACAGAGGGATTTATAGACAAGGTTCGATACTATTATGATGGCAATAAGTATTACCAGATAGACCATTCCGACGTAACATGGAAGCATCCATACGTAGCAGAATTCAAAAGAAAGGTCGGTAAGAAAACCATTAGCACGGGTGAAGAGATTGATGGCCCATTATACTTAAACATGGGTTACGGTGTCTATGATGAGTACGATGCTGAAAAATACACAACCTTTAAAAATATCCCTAATGGAAGCAAAGGTGTAGATAATTATGTTTCTCAGCCGTTATACAAAGGAAGTGTCAACAAGAGTGCAAGCGATTCAGAAGTAACATGGACACATGAATTTAAGAAACATTCCAAAGAAACAGGTTTAGTTGCGATTGGTGTCTATACGAAAGAAAAGGTGACAGTAACACAAGAGAAACCTAATGTTATTAGTTACTATTATGATGGTAATAAATACACGAAAATAGTAGGACCAACAGAGGTAAGCATTGCATCAGATAACAGTGTTACCATTAAATGCAATAATTCTCGTAATCACACACCTGATAAAGACGGGGATGGAAAGATCTTTCTTGACAGTGTATACGGTATTTATGAGACATACAGTTCAAGCACTTTTGATAATATTTCTACTCTGGAAGATCTCAACGCAGAGTATTTTGCTTCTCTGTCCGGAGCATTAGCAGGTAGTAAGAATAACCCATCTGGCGAGCGTAATGTAAAAGTAGACAATGTATCTTCAACCGGATTCACTATCGCCAGAGTATTCACGGATACAACGCCACCTCAGCTAGACATAGACGATGCCGAATACACCATTAGCGCATCGGAAGATTACGTGAAGTGGGATATTCCGGATGGCAGTTTAGACCCTGAAAAAGAAAACTGGGATAAAGGTGAACTCTCTTCTTCCATCACAGTATACAACGGAACCATTCAGAATGATGCCTACAACAGTTCCAAGGATTCTTCCGCTGTAGAGCCTGGAGTTGGTATCACGTCTGATAGAGATGCTGATAAACTATTTGATGCAGTACAAGGAATTCCAACCAACAAATACCTATACACCTGGTGTAAAGCAGACCGATACGCAACCAGAGGTAAGGTGACAAAGACAACGGTTGTTATGTCAATTCCGGTTCTTGTGCAACAGACATTTAACCTAACATGGGTAGATATAGATGAAGAAGGAAATCAAGTACCTGGATCTGACACACAGACAAAGCAGCTTCCATACACGTTTTATAGGACTATGACATACTATTCCTTTGATAAAGACAAGGGAGATTTCATTGATGTGTTTACTCCAAGGAAGTCTGTGTTTAGGAATTCAGATGGACGGCAAAAGAAAAGTCAAGAAAATATTGATTATTGTATCTGC
Source organism: Lachnospiraceae bacterium (assembly GCA_051878935.1). Classification (GTDB taxonomy): domain Bacteria; phylum Bacillota; class Clostridia; order Lachnospirales; family Lachnospiraceae; genus CANQDT01. The sequence continues at coordinate 2,707 of JBJELB010000012.1, forward strand.
TCTACATATAATAAAGTGTGAAGTGGGTTATTATCGTTCATCAATAATCTTGTTCGAAGAAGAGAAAATTGACATAAAGCTTCACTTCTGGAAACTGGTTAATCAACTCCTCTTTGATAATAGACTTGCAATCGAAAGTAAAGAAAGCAATCAAGGCATCCTGGATGCACTGTTAGAACTATAAGTAATATTTTGGATAGATAGGGAGTACAACTGATATGCCAAAAGGAACAAATAATAAATTTAAACTATATCGTCTGGCTCAAATCATGCTGGAAAAAACAGATGAAGATCATTATATCACAATGCCGGAGATCATGGCTGCGTTGGATCAGTATGATATTACCGCAGACAGAAAAACGATTTATACCAATCTGAAAGATCTGGAACAGCTTGGCATTGAAGTAGAGGGAGAGCCCTGCGGAAACAAATACCATTATCATGTGTTGTCTCGTTTCTTTGAACTGCCGGAATTAAAACTCTTAGTAGATGCGATACAGTCATCGAAGTTTATTACGGAAAGAAAGTCGAATGCCCTGATTAAGAAACTGGAAAAGCTGGTCAGTCAGTATGATGCACAGAAGCTGCAGAGACAGGTTTTTGTTTCGGGAAGGATCAAAACCATGAACGAAAGTATCTATTATACGGTAGATGCGATTCACAATGCCATTTCCGAAAACAAAAAAATCAAGTTCCAGTATTTTCAATGGAATGTAAAAAAAGAAATGGAGCTTCGCCACGGCGGAGTATATTATCATATTAGTCCGTGGGGTCTTTCCTGGGATGATGAGAATTATTATCTTGTGGGATATGATTCCGAAGCAGACTGCATGAAGCATTATCGTGTAGACAAGATGCTTCATATTCAGATGAGTGATGAAAAGCGTGAAGGAAAAGAAAATTTCAAAAAACTCGATATGGCTGATTATACGAAGAAGAGCTTTGGTATGTATGGTGGGAAAGAGCAGAGTGTAAAACTGCTTGTGGAGAATGATTTTGCAGGAGTCATTATTGACCGCTTTGGAAAAGACAGTATGATGATACCTGTAGATGATGAGCATTTTACAGTGAACGTCGATGTGCGTGTCAGTGGACCATTCTTTGGATGGGTCTTTTCTCTGGGAGAAGGAGTAAAGATTGTTGGGCCGGATGAAGTAGTGGAGCAGATGAGAAGAGAGACAAAGCGGTTGCTCAGACAGTATATCAGTGACAAAGAATAGGAATGATAAGGAGAAGAGATATGACACTGGCTATGATATGGGTTGCCATCAAACCTTTGATAAAGATGGCATTGATTTTAGTTGTCGGACATTTTGCAATTGTATATTTATTGAAGCTTCTGGATAAGACACAGATGAATGCAAAAGCGGATCAGTCGCTGCTGCGCTTTTTAAGAAAGACAATTAACATTGTGCTGCATATCATTGTGATTTTATCGGCATTAACATCCATCGGAGTATCAACGACCGGGCTGGTTGCTACCCTGTCAGCGGCAACGGTTGGTATTGCTGTTGCATTGAAGGATTCGCTTAGTAACGTAGCAGGAGGAATCCTATTATTATTTTCACCCAGGTTTTCAACCGGTGATTACATAGCAGCCGGCGGTGATGAAGGAACGGTAGTCAGTGTTGATTTAATGCATACGACGGTTGTTACAGTTGATCATAAGCAGATAAGCATTCCAAACGGTGTTTTAATCAATAGCCACATCATTAATTATTCCAGTGAGCCAAAACGCCGTGTTGATATTATGTTTCCGATTTCTTATGAAGCAGATGTGAATACTGCAAAGCGTGTGGCACTAGATACCATGAAGCAACATCCGTTGACACTGGAGGAACCGGAGGAAGCGTTTGCCAGAATCCGCAGCTATGGAGACAGTTCGGTAAATTTACTCGTGCGCGTATGGTGCAATACTGAGGATTATTGGAATGTGTATTTTGATTTAACCGAGCAGATTCGCGAAGCATTAGAAGAGAAGGATATCCTGATTCCATACAACCAGTTAGATGTGAATATTAGGCAGGAACTACCGGTGAAATGATAGTTAGGCTGCTTTTGCCCCGATGGACTACTGCTGACCGCGGTGCGCATCTGGTTTTTCGCGGACACCCCGGTTTTTAGAAAGACAAGCACTCCAATGGACATCACGAAACGCGCCGTTGAGTTGTTTGAGTCAACCGCTAGTGTTTCAATATTTTTTTAGGCACACGTTTTATTTTTGTATACGAAAAGCCCTCCAGACCATTTAATCTGGAGGGCTTTACAGAAGCAGTACATAGGGGAGTCGAACCCCTGATTCTGCCGTGAGAGGGCAGCGTCTTGACCACTTGACCAATGTACCATATATATAAAGTCCGGCGAACCGAACAAATGCTATTATAACAGAAAATCTGACGGATGCAAGCTTTTTTTGAAAAAAATTAAATAAATTTTTAAATATGGTTGATTTTTCAATTTCATAGTGATATAGTAACCATGAACTTAATCATTGTGAACATAAGAGTGGGCGAGCGGGTCCACTCTTTCTCATTGTTTGGAGGAAGGAGATTCTATGGCAAAGAGAGAATTCATAGAGAGTAAAGCAGAAGAACTCATTCAGCCTATTATTCAGGATGGTCATTTTGAATTGGTTGATATCGAGTACGTAAAAGAAGGAGCAAATTATTATCTGCGTGTATATGCAGACAAAGAAGGTGGCATTGATATCAATGACTGTGTGGACATATCGAGAGCCTTTGAAGTGAAACTGGATGAAGAAGATTTCATCGAGGATGCATATATTTTGGAGGTAAGTTCTCCGGGACTGGGAAGACCATTAAAGAAGGAAAAGGATTTTGCGAGAAGCATCGGTCAGGATGTAGATATCAAATTATATCAGGGTATTAATAAGCAGAAGGAATTTACCGGTAACCTGAAAGCATATGATGATGCTACGGTGACAGTTGAAATAGAGGAAGAAGAAATAATCTTCGACAGAAAAAACATTGCATTGATAAGATTGTCGTTTGATTTTTAAATGATAGGAGGAGAAAGAAGAAAAATGGCTACAAGAAAAACAGTAAAGAAGGATGACAGTGGAAGAGAGTTTATGCTCGCAATTGATGAACTGGAAAAGCAAAAGGGAATCAGTAAAGAAGTAATCATTGAAGCAGTAGAAACATCCCTTTTGGCTGCATGCAAGAAGGATTTCGGTAAATCCGATAACGTGGTAGTGAATATGAATCGTGAGAATGGAGAGATTCGTGTATATGCAGAAAAAATCGTCAGTGAGGATGTAGAAGATCCTGCAGAGCAGATCAGTCTTGCAGATGCACGCATGATGAGTGAGCAGTATGAAATCGGTGATACGGTTCAGGTTGAGATCACACCGAAGAATTTCGGACGTATTGCTGCACAGCATGCCAGAAGCGTAATTGTTCAGAAGATTAAAGAAGAAGAAAGAAATGCTACATTCGATTATTTTTACGCCAGAGAAAAGGATATCATGACCGGTATCGTACAGCGTTATGTCGGAAGAAATGTCAGCGTACGCTTAGGTGACCGCATGGATGCCATTTTAAATGAGTCGGAAATGATTCATGGAGAGCAATTCGAGCAGAATCAGAAAATAAAGGTATATATTATTGAAGTGAAGAATACAAACAAAGGACCAAAGGTGTTAATTTCCAGAACACATCCGGAGCTGGTGAAACGTCTCTTTGAGCGTGAGGTCGCAGAGATTATGGATGGTACTGTTGAGATTAAAAGTATCTCCCGTGAGGCAGGTTCCCGTACGAAGATGGCAGTATATTCTAACGATCCGAATGTTGATCCTGTAGGTGCCTGTGTTGGTATGAACGGTTCTCGTGTTAATACAATCGTAGATGATTTAAATGGCGAGAAAATTGATATCGTGACTTGGGATGAAAGTATGGAAGTATTCATTCAGAATGCATTGAGTCCATCTAAAGTGGTTTCTGTAGTAGTAAATGACGAAGAAAAAAGTGCAAAAGTGGTTGTACCGGATAACCAGTTATCCCTTGCTATTGGTAAAGAAGGACAAAACGCAAGACTTGCTGCCCGCCTGACGGGATACAAGATTGATATCAAGAGTGAGTCTCAGGCTCCGGCTGATTTTTATGAACAAGATGGATACGAAGGTGATGAATAAATGGCAGTATCGAAGAAAATACCAATGCGCCAGTGTGTTGGTTGTCGTGAGATGAAACCGAAAAAAGAATGTATCCGTGTGATTAAAACACCGGAAAATGAAGTATGTATGGATATTACAGGTAAAAAGAATGGCCGTGGCGCATATCTTTGTAAGTGTCAGGCATGTTTAGAGAAAGCGTATAAGAATAAAGGACTGGAACGTTCGCTAAAAATATCCATTCCAAAAGAAGTATATGATGAATTGAACGAGGAGATGAAACTACTTGAAAAGTAATAAAATTTATTCGACATTGAGTCTTGCTATGAAAGCAGGTCATGTTGCAAGTGGCGAATTTGCTACTGAGAAAGCTGTGAAGTCAGATCTCGCAGAACTGGTAGTAGTATCGGCAGATGCCTCCGACAATACGAAGAAAAAGTTCCGTAATATGTGTAGCTATTATGAAGTGCCAATTGCTTTTTATGGTAGCAAAGCAGAACTGGGACATTGTATTGGAAAAGAAACAAGAGCATCATTAGCTGTTATAGATAAGGGCTTGGCAGAGTCCGTATGGAAACAAATAGAGACAGTACATCGTATGGAGGTAGAACATGGCGAAAATTAGGATTTATGAATTAGCAAAAGAATTAGGTGTTCCGAGCAGTGCTTTGGTTGCGGAATTACAGAAGAATCATATTGATGTGAAAAGCGGAAATAATTCCATTGATGAGGTTGTTGCAAATGTAATCCGCCAGGCATTGGCAGGCAATGATGCAGCAAAAGAAGAAGCTGTTCGTAAGCATTCCCATGAGAAGAAAACAAGTACTCAGGAAGAAAAACCGGCAACGAAAAAGAAATCTGAAAAGACTGAGAAAATTGAGAAAACAACCAAGGTAGAAAAAGAAACCAAAACCGTTGTGGAAAAGAAGGAGCAGACGAAACCTCCTGTCCGTGAAGGAAGAGCGGAGAAAACTGACAGAGGCGAGCGTAGGGAAAGACCGGCTCGTCAGGAACGTTCTGACCGTCCTGTTCGTAATGACAGAAATAATGACAGAAATAATGACAGAAACGACAGAAATAACCGGAATGAGCGAAATGATCGCAAACCAAATCAGCAGTTCCGCCGCAAACCGGAGGCTGCAGCGGATAAACCGGATTTGATGGAAAATAATAAGGAAGCAAATCGCAAGAGAGAAGAAAAGAAACGCGAAGATAAACGCAAAGAAGAAAGAAAGCGGGAAGAAAAGGCAAGAGAAGATAATCGCAAAGCAAAGAAAAAACAGGAAAAAGCTCCTGTGATTGCTCCACCGGTAAAGAAGGAACCAAAACAGCCTGAAATCAAGACGATTTCAATACCGGAAGTATTAACAATACGTGATTTGGCAGATGCGATGAAGATCGCTCCTTCTGTTATCATTAAAAAGCTTTTCTTAAGTGGTGTTGTAGCGACACCGAATACGGACATTGATTATGAAAAAGCAGAAGAAATCGCATTGGAATTTGATGTGTTAGTAGAGAAAGAACAGGTTGTCGATCCGTTGGAAGCTATTTTAAACGATCCGGATGATCCGGAAGAGACACTGGTAGAAAGACCTCCGGTTGTCTGTGTTATGGGTCATGTTGACCATGGAAAAACTTCCTTGCTGGATGCGATTCGGGCAACCAATGTAACATCAGGAGAAGCGGGCGGTATCACACAGCATATCGGTGCTTCTGTTGTCAAAGTGAATGATAAGAAAATCACTTTCCTGGATACTCCGGGACATGAAGCCTTTACTTCGATGCGTATGCGTGGTGCGCAATCAACCGATATTGCGATTTTAGTTGTAGCTGCAGATGATGGTGTCATGCCTCAGACGGTAGAAGCCATTAATCATGCGAAAGCTGCGGGCACAGAGATCATTGTTGCCATTAACAAGATTGATAAAGAAAGTGCCAATGTAGAACGTGTAAAGCAGGAATTAATGGAATATGAATTAATCGCAGAGGATTGGGGCGGAAGCACCGTATTTGTACCTGTATCGGCACATACAAGAGAAGGTATCGACGATCTTCTTGATATGATTCTTTTAACTGCGGAAGTTTTGGAATTGAAAGCAAATCCGAATAGAAAAGCAAGAGGTCTCGTGATTGAAGCGGAATTGGATAAAGGAAAGGGTGCGGTTGCAACCATGCTGGTTCAAAAAGGTACGCTTCATGTTGGTGACTCCATTGCTGTAGGAAATGCACATGGTAAGATTCGTGCGATGGTTGATGATAAAGGCAGACGGATTAAAGAAGCCGGACCTTCTACACCGGTAGAGATTCTTGGATTAAATGATGTTCCGGCCGCAGGCGAAATCTTCATCCAGACAGACAATGAGAAGGAAGCGCGTTCCATTGCCGATATCTATATTGCACAGAGCAGAGAAAAGATGCTTGCTGATACAAAATCAAAATTATCATTAGATGATTTGTTTGATCAGATTAAAGCAGGAAATGTAAAAGAATTAAATCTTGTAATCAAAGCTGACGTGCAAGGTTCTGTTGAAGCAGTAAAACAGAGCTTATTAAAGCTGTCGAATGAAGAAGTTGTGATCAAAGTAATCCATGGTGGTGTTGGTGCGATTAACGAATCAGACGTAATTCTTGCATCTGCTTCCAACGCAATTATCATCGGCTTCAATGTACGCCCGGATGTGATGGCAAAATCGGTGGCAGAGCGTGAAAAAGTAGATTTACGTCTGTATCGTGTCATCTATGATGCGATTGAAGATATCGAAGCTGCTATGAAGGGCATGCTGGATCCTGTTTATGAAGAAAAAGTGATCGGTCATCTGGAAGTTCGACAGACTTATAAAGCATCCGGAGTCGGTACGATTGCCGGTTCTTACGTTCTGGATGGTATCATTACCAGAAATGCGAAGGTTCGTGTTTCCCGTGAAGGCGAACAAATCTTTGAAGGTGAATTAGCATCCTTAAAGCGATTCAAAGATGATGTAAAAGAAGTAAAATCAGGATATGAATGTGGTCTTGTATTTGAGAACTTCAATGATGTCAAAGAAGAAGACCAGATCGAAGCATATATTATGCAGGAAGTACCACGATAATAACGGAAAGCAGGTGGCTATATGAAGAAAAACAGCGTTAAGAATACCCGTGTCAATGCCGAAGTCCAAAAAGAATTAAGTCGTATTATCAGCCGTGAAATCAAAGATCCACGGATTCATCCGATGACATCTGTCATTGCTGTTGAAGTAACACCGGATTTAAAGTTCTGTAAAGCGTTTATCAGTGTGTTAGGTGATGAAGAGGAGCAGGAGGAGACGCTTCAGGGCTTACGAAGTGCCGTTGGTTTTATACGACGTGAATTAGCCAGAACCATTAATCTTAGAAATACACCTGAGATTACCTTTGTGATGGATCAGTCTATCGCATATGGAGTGGAAATGGCAAAGAAAATTGACGAATTAGATCAGTAGCAAGGAGTGGTATTTTGAATCCATTAATAACATTAATAGAGGAAAGCAACAGCATTGCCATAACCGGTCATAACCGTCCGGATGGCGATTGCGTTGGTTCCACGCTGGGTCTCTACAACTATATAATAGATAATTATCCGGATAAGCAAGTGACGGTTTATTTGGAACCCTTTAAGGAACCGTTTTCTTTCTTGCGTGGAAGCCAGCAGGTTGTGCATGAAACAACTGCGAAAATCTATGATTTGATGGTAGTGCTGGATTGCAGCAATATAGAACGTTGTTCTACCTTTGCGGTTTTGCATCAAAATGCAAAAAAGACGATTTGTATCGACCATCATATCAGCAATATGACATTTTGTGATTATGAAGTGGTAGAGCCGGAAATCAGTTCAGCCAGTGAATTGGTTTATTCTCTTTTAAATCCCGAACAGGTCTCAAAAGAAACGGCAGAAGCTTTGTACATGGGAATCGTTCATGATACCGGTGTGTTCAAGTATTCCTGCACGTCACCAAAAACCATGCAGACAGCAGGAGCATTGATAGCAAAAGGAATTGATACAGCTTATATTATTGATGAAACTTTTTATCGAAAGACCTATGTGCAGAATCAGATTTTAGGAAGAACATTATTAGAGAGCATTCTTTTTCTGGAGAAGAAATGTATCTTTAGCTCGATTCGTTATAAATACTTTGATTTTTATGGCGTAACCTCCAAGGATCTCGATGGGATTATCGACCAGCTGCGTGTTACAAAAGGGGTTGAAGTTGCGTTACTGGTTATCGAGATCGAACCGGGAGTTCACAAGGTCAGTCTGCGTTCAAATGGTAAGGTTGATGTCAATGAAGTGGCTTCCCATTTTGGTGGCGGCGGTCATATTCTTGCATCCGGCTGTGTTATTCATGGAAATATTCATGATGTCATCAATAATTTATCATTGCATATAGAAAGACAACTGAAGGAGCAGGGCATTGTATAACGGAATCATATGTATCAACAAGGAAGCCGGGTTTACTTCCCATGATGTAGTTGCAAAACTGAGAGGTATTTTAAAACAGAAAAAAATCGGTCATACCGGAACACTAGATCCGGATGCGACGGGGGTACTTCCAGTCTGTCTGGGAAAAGCAACCAAACTTTGTGATTTGATTGCGGATAAGACAAAGGAGTATGAAGCTACACTCTTACTCGGAACAACGACAGATACGGAAGATACATCCGGTACCATCGTATCGCAAATGGAAGTAGCGGTTACGGAAGAAGAAGTCAGACAGGCGATTTTGTCCTTTCTAGGTACATATGAACAAATACCACCTATGTACTCAGCCAAGAAAGTAAATGGAAGAAAACTCTATGACCTGGCCAGAGAAGGAATCGTTGTCGAGAGAAAAGCGGCAACTGTTACGATTCATGAGATTCGGATTAAGAAGATTCATCTTCCGTATGTAGTTATGAATGTGTCCTGCAGCAAGGGTACTTATATCCGTAGTTTGTGCAGAGATATCGGTGAAAGACTGGGATGTGGCGGATGTATGAGTGCATTAGTCCGGACCAGAGTCAGCCAGTTTCTGTTGCAGGATGCGTTGACACTGTCTCAAATAGAGGAATTGCAAAAGGAAGATAAGATGTCATCTATATTGTATCCGGTTGTATCCATGTTCCCGGATTATCCTGAGATTCATTTCGAGCAGTCAATGGATAAGCTGCTGCAAAATGGAAATCCCGTACCGGAACGGATGATGCCTTCCGGGTATCAGGAACATCGGTATTATCATTTCTATGACTCGGCTGGGACATACATCGGTATTTATGAATATCAAAAAGAAAATCATATTTTCAAACCATATAAATTATTTTTTATCGAAAAGCAGGTTGAAGCATGAACATCATCAGTAATACAAAACAATTTCAATTGCATCACACTTCCGTAGTTCTGGGGAAATTTGAAAGTCTGCATTTAGGTCATCAAATGCTGCTTGAGAAACTGAATGACACGAGAGAGTATTTGCGGGTCATGTTTACCTTTTATGAGTATCCGAATCAGACATTGAATCATGAGAGGTTCTTTTTATGCACAAAAGAAGAACGTTATGAGCGATTAGAACGATATCTGGATACTCTGATTGAATATCCGTTTAACGATGCAACCAGAACAATGGAGCCGGAACGCTTCCTGGAAGAGATTTTGATCAATCAGCTGGACTGTAAAAGACTGATTGTAGGTGAGGACTTCCATTTTGGGTATCAGAGGCAGGGTGATGTAACTTTTTTGCGGAATATGCAGAAGAAATATGGGTATGAACTGTGTGTGTTATCGAAACGAAAATTCGATGGAAAAGTGATCAGCAGCAGCCGGGTGAAAGAGTTCCTAAAGAAAGGACATATGGAAGAAGTAACAAAACTGTTAGGACGTCCTTATTCCTTTGAAGGAACGGTTGTGTTAGGTAATCAGTTAGGAAGAACTTTTCAGGTTCCAACAGCAAATATGAATCCGCCGGCGGGTAAATTGTTACCGCCAAACGGCGTTTATATATCCAGAACCAATGTTGATGGAAATATATATCCGAGTGTTACGAATATCGGAAGTAAACCAACCGTAAACGATAACAGACAAGTGAATATCGAAACCAATCTGCTGGGTTTTGATGACAATCTATATGGAAAGAAGATTAAAGTTGAACTTTATCACAATACGAGAAAAGAATCTCATTATCCGTCGGTTGATGCGTTGATCAGACAATTACATCAGGATGTGGAAGATGCAAGGGTATACTGGAAATTAAATATTGAGAAAGAAAAATAGAAGGTCATCTATCAATCATCATAGAAGACCTTCTATTTTGTTTCGGTTTTATTCTGTTTCCGTTTTTTCTTCAGAATCAACGTCCTGTTCTTGATCAACAGGAGTATTTTCCGGTTCATCCTCAGTAGGAGCACTTTCCGGCTCTGGCTCTTCTTCGCCGTCTCCGGTAATCGTAAGGGATACATACTCACGACCGGTTGTGTCGTTATCTAACTGGAATACATCGTCGAATTCATCATCGTCTTCAGGTGGAACAGAGGTCTGTTCAGACTCTGATTTAGACTCTTTGTATGCATTCCACTTCTCAACTGCCATCTCTTTCAGAGCAAGCAGCTTTTCACAGGCAACGTCTTTTCCTTTTGTTACTTTTTCTTTCAACCCTTTTGCAGTATCGGAATCTTCCATTTTGTCTTCGAGCACTTTCAAAGGATGTTTCTCTTTGAAAAATTCTGATTCTTTGATCTTGTCACGCATGAGATAAATAACACTGCCGACAGCAGCAAGTCCTGCAAGGACGGTTAAGCCGAATTTAGATTTGTTTGAGTTTTTCTTAGCCATAGCTGTTTCCTCCTGAATTGTTGTTTCTACGTATATTCTATACCTTTATTCTGTGAAAATCAATGACTTATATGTCTAATTTCATATCTCCCGGTTTGATCCATCCAAGCTTACGCATGGCTTTGGAAAAGAACCAGGAGAGAAGGGCAGGGAGAATAAAATGCATCAATAGTATGAGTAATAACACTGTTCCGGATTCCATCGTTTCTGTCATTGTCTGGTAGGTCATGATCTGTCCGACCAGCCCGGCGGAACCCATACCGGAACCGGTTGCATTATTAGTCATGTGAAATACCATTGTAGAAACCGGCCCCAGAATGGCACTTGTTAAAATGGCAGGCAGCCAGATAATCGGTTTACGAATGATGTTTGGTACCTGTAGCATGGAAGTACCGATTCCCTGTGCCAGTAATCCACCAGTACTGTTATCTTTGTAGCTGGCAACTGCAAAGCCAACCATGTTTGCACAACAGCCAACGGTGGCAGCACCAGCAGCAAGACCGGATAGATTGAGTATGATTCCAATGGCAGCAGAACTAATAGGAAGTGTCAGCACCATACCCATGAGTACTGATACAATGATACCCATGAGAAACGGCTGTTGTTCGGTTCCCCAATTGATCAGGGTGCCAAGAGTGGTCATGAGTTTTGATATGGCAGGACCAATCCATAAGCCGATAAATCCACCGGATAGAATCGTACAAATAGGTGTCAGTATAATATCCAGCTTGGTTTTGCCGGACAGAAGATGTCCAACTGCAATACCAACGATTGCAGCAAGAAATGCGCCTAATGGTTCTCCGGGACCGGATAATGTGATGACTCCATCAGACAGAATCTGACCGGATGTAATCTGACTGGCAAAAGCACCAATCATACCACATACCGCTGCGGATACAGTGACTAAGGGACTGGTTTTCCATTTATAGGCGATTCCACAACCGATACCGGCACCGGTCAGACTGGCAGCCAGCTTCCCGATACAAAACAGGATACTGCCGTACGTTCCGGGAAGGAAATTGCCGATCTGCTGGATAATGGTTCCAATGATTAAAGTAGCAAACAAACCTGTTGCCATGCCGCTTAATCCGTCAATAAAGATGAGATTGAAATATTTCTTAATTGTTTTCATTGAGATTCTCCTCACATAATTCTCCGAAATAGTAAAAACCATTTGCCTGGGTCAGTTTTACATTGCGTATCGTACCAATTAGGGAAGCGTCACCTTTCAGATGAACGGTTGTATTATTTGAAAGTTTTCCGGTTACCATAGAAGCATCATGGGAATTCATTTCTTCAATCAGGACAGGCTGAACAGTTCCGACATCCTGTAAGGTATTGGTTTCCGTAATGTCATGAATCAATGCCAGCAAGCGGTCGAAACGATTTTTTACAACCTCTTCCGGAACCTGGTTTTCCATTGTAGCTGCAGGAGTGCCGGTTCGCTTTGAATAAATAAAGGTATAGGCACCGGCATACTTGACCTTGGACACTACATCCATTGTGTCCAGAAAATCCTCTTCGGTCTCACCCGGAAAGCCTACGATGATATCTGTTGTCAATGCAATATCAGGGATTGCTGTTTTAATACGGCTGACTAAATCAAGATATTGTTCCTTCGTATAACGGCGGTTCATCTCTTTCAATATGCGTGTGCTGCCTGACTGTAGCGGCAGATGAATATGATGGCAGATTTTCTTAGATTTTGCTACGACAGCGATCAGTTCCTCTGATAAATCCTTTGGGTGAGGAGTCATAAAGCGGATGCGTTCCAGACCGTCAATCTGTTCAATCTGTTCTAAGAGCTGTGCAAACGTAATAGGATGCTCTAATGTTTTGCCATAGGAATTTACGTTTTGTCCTAACAGCATGACTTCCACAACTCCATGAGCAACACGCTGTTTAATCTCAGCGATAATATCCTCCGGCAGTCTGCTGCGTTCCCGGCCGCGTACATAAGGTACGATACAGTAACTGCAGAAATTATTGCACCCATACATGATGTTGATGCCGCATTTGAAAGTATATTTCTGATCGTCCGGCAGGTCTTCCACGATTTCATCTGTTCCGTCCCAGATATCAATAATCATATGGTCAGATTCCATACGGTTTTTCACCAGCTCAGCCAGCTTAAAAATATTATGTGTTCCAAAGATGATATCCACAAAAGAATAGCTTTCTTTTATTTTATCAATGACGGTTGGCTCCTGCATCATACATCCGCATAATGCAATGAGTTTTCTTGGGTTTTGCTGTTTTTGTTTTTTCAGGTGTCCAAGATGACCGTACACCTTCAGGTTGGCATTTTCCCGTACCGTACAGGTGTTGTATAAAACAAAGTCGGCCTTCTCTGAATCGATTTGTTCAAATCCCATTTTTTCCAGGATACCGCATAATTTCTCAGAATCCTTTGCGTTCATCTGACATCCAAAGGTGGTGACACAGAATGTTCTGCGATGACCGGTTTCTGCGTATTCACGGTCTAAAAGCTCTTTTACCTGTTCCATATATTTTAACTGTTTTTTTGTTTCTTCGGTATTTACTTTTCCCTGTCTCATAATATCTCCTCCATAATTCGTTCATTATATATTTTTTTCTTTTATGAGTCAATGTTTTGTGATATAATACCATAGCGAAATTTTGTAGAAATGTCAGTATGACATGGAGGATAAAACATGGCTAAACTAACTCCCATGATGGAGCAGTACTTCGAGATAAAAAATAAGAATAAAGATTGTATTATTTTCTACCGCTTAGGTGATTTTTATGAAATGTTTTTTGACGATGCCATTCTGTGTTCCAAAGAACTGGAGATTACCTTAACAGGACGGGATTGCGGACAGGAAGAGCGGGCACCGATGTGTGGCGTTCCGTATCATTCCTATGAAACCTATTTGAATAAACTGGTAGATAAGGGATACAAAGTGGCAATATGTGAACAGGTCGAAGATCCCAAACAGGCAAAAGGATTGGTGAAACGTGATATCATCCGTATTGTGACACCCGGAACGAATATTTCTGAACAGGCGATAGAGGATGGCAGGAATCATTATCTGATGAGTGTTTATTATGAAGAAAACATCATCGGAATTGCTAATGTAGATGTTTCTACCGGCGACTTTACGGTGACCCAGGTGGGTACGATAAGTTCACTGCGTGATGAAATATTTAAATATGAACCGTCGGAGATTATATGTAATCAGTCTTTGCTGATGAGTGGACTGGATGTTACATTGCTGCGTGATAAATATCATGTGTCTGTAACTGCTTTGGATTCTTATTATTATGATGAAACAAATTGTGTCAACAGCATTAAACGTCAATTTGGGGTGATGAATTTGGACGGACTGGGTATTTCGGAATATCCGGATGGTATGATTGCATCCGGAGTGATGCTTCAATATCTGCATGAAACCCAGAAAAATGCTTTGGTACATTTAAAATCAATCCGTTTCTATACATCGGATGAATATATGCTGATAGACAGTACAACGAGACGAAATCTTGAGTTGTGTGAAACACTACGGGAAAAACAGAAGAGAGGCTCGCTGTTATGGGTGCTAGATAAGACGAAAACGGCTATGGGTGCCCGTATGCTGCGCAGCTTTATCGAACAGCCATTATTGGATAAGGAAAAAATCGAATCCAGACTGGATGCTGTTGAAAATCTGAAAGATGACATGATTCTTCGTGAAGAGATAAGGGAATATCTGTCACCGGTTTATGATTTGGAACGGTTAATGACCAAAGTCAGTTATTGTTCCGCGAATCCAAGAGATCTCATTGCATTTGCTACCTCGTTATATCAATTGCCGTCTATTAAGCTTTTGCTGGCCGGTGCCAAAAGCAGTGAACTGTTGCAGCTTCATGATGAGCTGGATGTGTTGGATGATATCTATACATTGATTGACCAATCCATCGTGGAAGAACCACCGATTAACATCAAAGAGGGCGGTCTGATCAAAGATGGTTTTCATGAAGAGATTGATCAGTTGAAGCGGGCACAGACGGATGGAAAAACCTGGCTTGCTGAGTTTGAGGCTCGTGAACAGGAAAAAACAGGAATTAAGAAGCTGCGTGTAAAATATAACAAGATTTTCGGATATTGTATTGAGGTAACGAATTCTTTCAAGGATATGGTGCCGGATACCTATATTCGGAAGCAGACACTGGCAGGCTCCGAACGCTATACAACGCAAGAATTAAATGAACTGGCATCCATGATTTTAGGTGCAGAAGAAAAATTAGCCAGATTGGAATATGAAGTCTTTGTCAGTGTACGTGAACAGATCTATCAGAATATCAGCAGGGTGCAGCAGACAGCGAGAGTGATAGCCTATCTGGATGCTTATGCATCGATGGCGTATGTAGCTGAAAGAAATCATTACTGCAGACCTCAGATTAATAAACGTGGTGTTTTAGACATCAAAGACGGCAGACACCCTGTCGTGGAAGCAATGCTGGATTCTGACCAGTTTGTTGCAAATGACACATATCTGGATAATAAAAATTCCCGCGTATCGATTATTACCGGGCCGAATATGGCAGGTAAATCTACCTATATGCGTCAGAGTGCTTTGATTGTTCTGATGGCGCAGATTGGTTCTTTTGTACCTGCAGCGGAAGCCAATATTGCCTTAGTGGACCGTATTTTTGCCAGAGTAGGAGCATCGGATGACCTTGCATCCGGTCAGAGTACCTTTATGGTAGAAATGAGTGAGGTTGCCAATATCCTGCGAAATGCAACAAAAAACAGCCTGATCATCTTTGATGAAATCGGGCGAGGCACGAGTACCTTTGACGGTCTGAGTATCGCATGGGCGGTCGTGGAATATATCAGCAATCCGAAAATCATTGGCGCCAAAACATTGTTTGCCACTCATTATCATGAATTGACAGAACTGGAAGGCAAGCTGCCATGTGTGAATAATTATTGTATAGCCGTAAAGGAGCATGGGGATTCCATCACATTTCTTCGCAAGATTATTAAGGGCGGAGCAGACAAAAGCTATGGTGTTCAGGTTGCCAAGCTGGCGGGTGTGCCGGATCCGGTGATTCAGCGTGCAAAGGAGCTGCTGGCAGAATTGTCAGATAATGATATTACTTATAAAGCAAAGGGACTTCAAATATCGGATATGGACCGTTATCATGGAGAACCGGAACAGATAACGTTATTTGATTTACCGAAAGAAGCTTCACCGGAATATAAGATATTGAATAAGATTTTAGATACTGATGTATTGAATCTGACACCAATGGAGGCAATGAATCTGTTGTTCCAGATTCAAGGTGAGATTAAGGAGTTGTAATATGCCCAATATTCAGGTTTTAGACCAACATACCATTAACAAGATTGCAGCAGGTGAGGTCATTGAACGTCCGGCATCCGTTGTGAAGGAACTTGTGGAAAATGCGATTGATGCAAAAGCAAATGCCATCACGGTAGAGATTAAAGATGGCGGTACTACCATGATTCGTATTACAGACAACGGATGCGGCATTGCAGAAAATGAAGTTGCAACTGCCTTTGTCCGT
>JBJELB010000013.1:0-69562 GCA_051878935.1 Lachnospiraceae bacterium
TTCCAGGAGTTCCATTCGTTAAACGGATGCTGGCACCTAAAATTGAGAAATCAAAGGTGTCATCTGAAAGAACATAATTAAAGTGAATCGTAGCATTAGAAGTCTTATGTTCTACCTTTACTGCATCCTGACCAGTACCTATCATACTGTCTGCTATTGTAATCTCTGTTTCGCCATCGGCCGTACTTAATGCTTTAAATGATAGCGTACATATATTACCGGATGCTGTTATACTTTTACCACCTGCCAACGCCAGTTTTATGCTATTTTCTGAATATGTTAAATTGTAGCTCTCAAAAAAACCAGGTGCAAATGAAGACTCCCACTCCAAGGATTCACACTTTAGCTTTTCTGTATCATACGCAATCTCAGTTTCAAGGCCTGTAAATTCATCACATTCATCTATGGACAATGTTACCTCAAAGGTCTCTCCTGCATTCACACTTTTAGGACATGAGAGAGATAGCGTTGGTTGTATGGTTTCTTCTTTATAAAACAATGCATCCAAAGCCGCTTTTGCATTTGCTAATGCTGCCTGAACAGCATCATAGTCTGCTGCAGCATCGATCGCAGCTGCTCCTGAGGTTCTTGCAGTAGCTGCTGCTTCTGCATTGCTTCCAAAATTTGCATCAACCAAGTATGCTGCTAATTCTGCTTTTGCGATACTTCTTAATGTGGCAATATCCTGATAATCACCATATACGATCTTTAATGTTGGATATAAATCTGATACATCCGCACCAGATGCTGTTAAGATTGCCTGAATCTGTGACCAGCGGGTAACTGTTTCGTCAGCAGAGTTTGTAATGGTTGTATTGCCATACGTTGCCTCACTGGCATCTCTTGTGAAGAAAGTACTTCCATCGCTGGTTGTACCTACATTAGTATTACTCAGCAAAAAGCTGACCTCATCATTGGAGTTATTTGCAAATGCAGAAGTGATATCAATTTCATTTACCCACGCTGATAATGAGGTTCCCTCTGCAGTCTTCTCAAATATTTTATTACCTGTTCCCGCATTCGGAGTAAAGGTAGCAACTGCATCCAAATCTCTTGCTGATGAAATATATGTATTCGTCTCACCTTCTACATCAGCGTAGACATTCGTATCGTTCCAGTCATTAGTAAACGGATACACTTCAATATCTCCGGACATCTTCGTATGTGTCGTTAAAACCAGCTTAGCACTGGTAATCTTTCTCGTCGTATCAATACCGGAGAATTTCAGTGCACCTACAAAGTCTGTTGCAACATCATTTTTTGTTCCTGATGATACTTGCATAGTAGCCTTTGTTGCTACGTTTTCAGTATTATCTTTTCTAAACTGAACATCACTGCTTGCTACTAAGTCCGTTGATTCCGGCTCAGCATAAGTAATGGTTAATTCCGGATATAACTGGGAGTTATCAGAATAGGTATAATCCTCATAACCTTCAACCAGATTACCATCAGCATCATAATAGCCGCCCAACAAAACCTGATTTGTAATTCGTTCTGCTACAAACTTCATGTCGTTTCCGTCACTCTCTAACAAGAAACAAACGGAGCCATCATCTGCTACATTCTCTAATGCAGAAGTAACATCAAAATTGTTCTGCCATGCTGCAAATCCGTTTGCAGCCGTTCTTGATAAATCAGTAACCTGATAATTTCTAACACCAAATGCTGCCTCTTGCGTAACAATAGGTGTCTTTGCATTAATCAGTGCTGGCATATCTGTTTCCGTTGTACCCGTTTCCCATGTATTGGAAATCTCACTTACCGTTATATTCGGTGTTGCAGTGCTCTTATTTCTCGCTGTTGTCAATCTCAGATTAGCAGCCACAATTTCTTTATCACTATAATCATCCAAGCCGGCAAACTTCAACACAGAATAGCACTTTTTCGTTGATGCTGCTGTACCGGCCTCTTCATCCGCTTCTGTTGTTATCTCAGAAACATCATACATAAAAATATCTGTATCTGTTTTCGTCTTCGATTCATCGTTAGAATATGTAGTAAAACGTATTTTGGCATCATTTACTCCTGCCTTCTGATAAGTCTCACCACCATCTTCCGTATAGTACGCTACACTCGAACTTGACCATTTATTCGACTCATATTTCAAAGTAATGGTCTGTGTCTTTTGTGCAGCTCGAACCGAAGTAGGTATCAAAAACATAGTTGATAACAGTGTTATCGTTACAAGTATACTGATTAACCTTTTCATCTTTGTATCCTTTCTTCTTTTTTCTAGAATGATTTTTACCATTATAAACCTTATAAGTTATGTCTGTCAACACGCGTAAGGTTATTCTTTGTAGTAGAGAATACACATATAATGAAGCGAAGGAGGGTTACAACTATGAATACACTACATGCTGAAATAGGACAACGCATCGCATCATTACGTCGCAAACACAACATCACACAAAGCCAGCTTGCAGAAAAACTTGATATTTCTGTAAAGCATTGTAGTGAAGTAGAACGCGGATTATCCTGTCTTTCTCTCGAGAAACTGGTTGCTTTATGTCACATTTTATCTACAGATATGGATTATCTCGTAAGGGGAAAAGATAAGAGAACCTCTGCTGAATCTAATGTGCCTCCGATTGTCGTTGAACTATTTGATACAGCAGATAATTCCAAAAAAGAACTTTTACAGGAATACATCTTACTCTTTAAGAAGATATCCGATTCCGCTAATAAATAGTTGCCAAGACGCAGAAATGCCACATTCCACGAGTTCCATTTCCAACTCACAGAATGTGGCATCCTTATAACAGTTTATATTTCCGATTAATCTGCTGTATCCATCTGCATCATTCATTTGAATACTTAATGAAATACTGTTGCGCCTGTTCCGATGATAAATCAAACCGTTTCTGCAGCTTCATCCGGATACGGTCGTGTGGTATTCCTTCTTCCAGGTTATCCAAGATAAAAACTTGAATACCTAATTCCCTGCCGCGCGCTTCTCCACGAGCCTCTCCTCGTGCTTCTCCACGTGCTTCTCCTTCCATTATGCCTTCTTGAATCATTTCGTCAATCGCATTTCTCATATCAACATTTCCCTCCTTTTTTTCAACATAATGAAGCATTGCGTTTGATGAGAAAAAAAACGCTATCACCTGAGCTGCATCAATCGGCAAGCATTGATAGCTCTCATTCTGTTCTATTAATCCCTGCATCTTATTCTTATCATTCTTACACGACAGCAACTGAAGTACTTCTTTGATATCAGTATGAAACTTATCAAAATCACTGATCTGATTTATCTCTAACAAATTCAGTCTATACTGATTCTGTACATATGGATGAATCCTGGCTGGAACCTGATCCATATCTAACATATCGAATAAACTCCTTGGTCCATCCCAAGGCTCTAAACCATAGTATAAAACAAGAGTGACCACCGGAGTTAGTTTCTCATCTTTTCGAAGACCGGATAAAAATTCTGCTCCACCTAAACTATGATTTTTTCTGTTTTCTTTTGTCTTTTCCTCAATCTGCTTGGCATATGTCAATGAATCATACAACATATTCCTTACAGGCATCCCATAGTGAATATGCTCCTGATTCTCAATGCCAAGCATAACAAAGACAGTTCCATTTTTCTCTGCGATTGCTAATACATCACGAATGCGTTCCACTACCTGTCGTGCTTTATGACCGGAATTCGTGATGACGATACTTTCTTCACGTTCCTGTGTCTGTACTTCTTCCGGATAAATCGTCTGCTCTCCATCAAAGCAATAATAATTAAATATGTCAGCGATTCTTTCCTTATCCGAAAAATAACGTTTTAATACAACATCTGATACTCCCATTTCTCCTCCTATTGTTTCATATTTTTGTGCGAAATTCAACGTCTTTCTGTTGGGAATTATTTACATATTTAATTGTATAGGATTTGGTAATAATTGTCAATGCCAGATGTTTAATTCATTTGTTTCCATCTCCAACTTTCATAGTATAATAACAACGCTTCCATATCCACGATGAAGCTTGGCATGTAGCTGTTCTTCTGTCATCTGTGATGCATCAATATCAGCAGATGGCTTAATTAGATCTTATATTAGATTTCAAAAAACTATATTATTTACATTTTTGTCAATATATGGTATATTTTATCCATTGAAACTTATCTGACGCAATGATAAAATGGAAGGAGAATATATGAATACATACACAAATAAAAAAACAAAATCAAACAGAACTTTTAAAAGTGATTTATTTACAACCTTACGTGATGATGTCGCTTTTATTATGCAGCGATGCATGCTCGTAATCACAGAACAACTTGCTCAAAACATAGATCGTGACGAAGCCATTACCACTGCCGTAAAGTATTGTATAGCGAATCATATCTTAGAAGAGTTCCTAACATCACATGAAAGCGAGGTGGCTGAAATGATGAAATTTCAATGGACCGTCGACGATGTCATAGAGGCGGAACGCGAAAATGCACGTCAAGAAGGAGAAGAGAAACATTCTCGTCTATGCAAAATGCTCCTTTCCCAGGGACGTATGGAAGACCTGTCAAAATCCCTTGACGACGAAGCTTTCCGTCAGCAATTATATGAAGAATTTCATATTGTATAATCAGAAACCCCGTCTCCTAAGAGTTTTCATCACACTCATAGAATACGGGGTTATATTTATTGCTTACTTTATTATCCTTATTCCTTCTTCGAACTCACGATCACTTCATCCTCACTCACATAGCGGTTGAAGATTTCCATAAACTCTTTTCCGGTAATGGTCTCTTTCTCCAACAGGAATGACGCAACTGCATCCAGTGCAGGCATATGATTTCTGATCAGGTCCACAGCCTTCTGGTAGGCATCCTTGAGCATAAGCTTCACTTCATCATCAATCTCTGCTTCGGTTGCATCAGAACAATTGAGCACCGGACGTCCGTCCAGATAACGGTTTTGGATGGATTCCAGACCCATGAGACCAAAGCGATCCGACATACCATACTGGGTAATCATAGCACGGGCCATGGCGGTCGCTCTTTCGATATCATTGGACGCTCCCGTGGTAACAGAGTGGAACTTCACTTCTTCTGCGGCACGTCCACCGAAAAACGTAACCAGATCAGCTAACATCTCATCTTTGGATGTGAGATAGCGTTCTTCTTCCGGCACCTGCATCGTGTAGCCAAGAGAACCCATGGTTCTTGGTACGATGGTGATCTTCTGAACCGGTTCTGTATGCTTCTGTAAGGCGATCGTTAAAGCATGACCTACCTCGTGGTATGCAACGATTTCTTTTTCCTTCTGCGTCATAATGCGGTCTTTCTTCTCTTTACCGGCAATGACCACCTCAACCGATTCCAATAAGTCTTTTTGAGATACGGCATTACGGCCTTCTTTCACGGCTAAAAGAGCTGCTTCATTGACCATATTCGCAAGGTCAGAGCCAACGGCTCCTGAGGTTGCCAGAGCAATCTCTTCAAAATCAACTGTTTCATCCATACGGACATCCTTGGAATGAACACGCAGCGTCTCAATACGACCTTTCTTATCCGGACGTTCTACGATAACACGCCGGTCAAAACGTCCCGGACGAAGCAATGCCTTATCCAATACCTCCGGACGGTTCGTTGCAGCCAGTATGACCAGACCTTTGGAAGTATCAAAACCATCCATCTCCGATAACAGCTGATTCAACGTCTGTTCCCGTTCATCGTTACCGCCGCCACCATAAGAGGTATCACGGCTCTTACCAATCGCATCGATCTCATCAATAAAGATGATACATGGCGACATTTCCTGTGCCTGCTTGAACAGGTCACGGACACGGGAGGCACCGACTCCGACGAACATTTCCACAAAATCAGATCCGGTCAGGGAAAAGAATGGCACATCCGCTTCTCCGGCGACTGCCTTTGCCAACAGGGTCTTACCGGTTCCCGGAGGGCCCACTAAAAGAGCTCCCTTCGGAAGCTTGGCACCAATCGCCAGATACTTTTCCGGATTATGCAGGAAATCAACCATTTCCCGCAAGCTCTCCTTCGCCTCATCCTGTCCGGCTACGTCTGCAAACGTAACACCGGTTTTCTTTTCTACATACATTTTTGCATTGCTTTTACCGACACCCATGATGCCGCCTCTGCCGCCCATGCTGCGCATCAGTAAAAACATCACACCATAAATCAGTATAAATGGGATGAGATAACCCAGTATATTCAACAGGAAGGATTGCTGTGTCGGCTCTTTTCGTTCAAAGGTCACGCCGGCAGCATCCAGACGCTGTACCAACAGCAGGTCATTCACCGCTACCGTATAATAAGTAGTTTTCAACATCATATTATCCTGTGCAATCGGCACAATGATCAGGCGGGAATCTTCCGTATCCAGTGTAACACTTTCAATCTCGCCATTCTCCAGCATATTGAGGAACTGACTGTAGCTGATCTTCTCCATCGTCCCTTCCAGCATCCTGGTCATCGCATTATTTAGCATAATCGTCATAATCAATGTAATGATGGTAATAATAATCAACGGACGAATCCGTTTCATCATCTCTTTTGGGTCTTTTTTATCTTTGTTATCCAATTAGAATCTCCTTTTCTATTGTATATTTAGGGTCTTACATGTCATTATAACATTCTGTTCTAAAATAGCAACTACTACTTTTTTTCTTGGCAACTCCTTGACTTCCCCGAATTTCATTGTATAATTTAGAGTAGATAAAAATTGCAAATTAAAGGAGATTTATCATGAACGAAGTTTTAGAGAAAATTCAAAAAATCGGTATCGTTCCTGTCGTTGTCCTTGATGATGCCAAGGATGCTGTTCCTCTGGCTAAGGCTCTTTGCGAAGGCGGCCTTCCGTGTGCAGAAGTTACATTCCGCACTGCTGCTGCCAGAGATGCCATCAAAGCTATGACAGAAGCATATCCGGAGATGCTGGTTGGTGCAGGCACGGTACTTACAACAGAACAGGTAGATGCTGCTGTGGAAGCCGGAGCAAAATTTATCGTAAGCCCTGGATTGAATCCAAAAACAGTGAAATATTGTGTAGATAAAGGAATTCCTGTAACACCGGGAACAACCAATCCGAGTGACATTGAACAGGCCATTGAGCTTGGTCTGGATGTCGTAAAATTCTTCCCTGCAGAACCTGCAGGAGGTATCAAGATGATCAAAGCGATGGCTGCTCCATACGTTAATATGAAGTTTATGCCTACCGGCGGTATCAGTGCTGCCAATTTAAATGATTACTTAAGCTTCAACAAAATCATTGCCTGCGGCGGCAGCTGGATGGTTCCAAAGGATTTGGTAACTGCAGGTGAGTTTGATAAGATTCGCGACCTGACAAGAGAGGCTGTTCAGACCATGTTAGGCTTTGAGCTTCGTCATGTTGGAATCAATGCTGCAAATGATGCAGAAGCAGATACAGCAGCAAGCGCTTTTGATGCTATGTTCGGATTTACAAAGAAGGTTGGTAATTCCTCCATCTTTGCCGGTACAGGCGTTGAAGTCATGAAAACACCGTATCTTGGTACCCATGGACACATTGCCATCGGAACCAACTACATGGATCGTGCAGTGAATTATTTAGAGATGCAGGGATATGCATTTGATATGAGTACCGCAAAATACAACGATAAAGGTGCTATGACAGCAGTTTACTTCAAAGATGAAATCGGTGGTTTCGCCGTTCATTTAGTACAAAAATAAGGAGAATAAGAAAATGGCAAAAAAAGTTATTACATTTGGTGAAATTATGTTAAGACTCGCACCGGAAGGATATTACCGTTTTGTGCAGGCAGAATCCTTCGGCGCAACATACGGCGGCGGAGAAGCAAACGTAGCTGTTTCTCTTGCAAATTACGGTTTCGATGCAAAATTCGTTACCAAATTACCTGCACACGAAATCGGACAGGCTGCAGTAAACTCTTTAAGAAAATATGGCGTTGATACTTCCTATATCACCCGTGGCGGTGACCGTGTAGGTATCTACTTCCTTGAAAAAGGTGCCAGCCAACGTCCTTCCAAGGTTATTTACGACCGTGCGAACTCTTCTATCGCAACAGCTACTACCGCTGACTTCAACTGGGATGAGATTTTCGAAGGTGCTGACTGGTTCCACTTTACAGGTATTACTCCTGCATTGAACGATGAAGTTGCTGCTATCTGCTTAGAAGCATGTAAAGCTGCAAAAGCAAAAGGCGTAACCATCAGCTGTGACTTAAACTACCGTAACAAATTATGGTCCAAAGAAAAAGCAGGACAGGTTATGGGCGAATTATGTCAGTATGTTGATGTCTGTATCGCAAACGAAGAAGATGCCGCTGATGTATTCGGTATCAAAGCAGCTAACACAGATGTTACAACAGGTACTGTTAACCATGAAGGTTATAAAGATGTTGCAAAACAGCTTGCTGACCGTTTTGGTTTCTCCAAAGTGGCTATTACATTACGTGAATCCTTATCGGCTAACGATAATAACTGGTCCGCTATGTTATACGACGGAACAGACTATTACTTCAGCAAGAAATACAAAATGCATATCGTTGACCGTGTAGGTGGCGGTGACAGCTTTGGCGGCGGTTTAATCTGCGCTACTTTAAATGGTTATGATTCTCAGGGAACCATCGAATTTGCTGTAGCAGCTTCCTGCTTGAAACACTCTATCGAGGGAGACTTCAACATGGTATCCATGGATGAAGTTGCAAAGCTTGCCGGTGGTGACGGTTCCGGCCGTGTGCAGAGATAATTTCTCTCACTCATCCATAAGTATAATAAAACATCCGGTATTTGATATATTCTTACCAAATACCGGATGTTTTATTATACTCTCGTTCACAAAATCACGTATCCCTCTGCGCAGGTTGCCCGTCCGGCCGCATTTATGTATTTTTTCGCAGACGCACAGGCTTTAGAAAGACACACCTGCCGTTTCTATTACGTTTGATTACGCGCCTTTTAACAAAACTCACCAACCGAAGTGTTTCAAATATCTTTTTTAGGCCGTTTGAAAACGCCGGTACTTAGCTCCTGTACTTTAGGAGCTTACGTACCGTTGCGTTGGAAACCGCGCGCAAGCATGCCTAAAAAAGATATTGAAATCACTGACGGTTGATTCAAAATAGTTAACGGCGCGTTTCGTGATAGAAACGGAACGCCGGATACTCTTTATCTTTATCGCTTAGGACTACTTTCATATCCTCCGGAATCGGCCAATCAATCCCAATCGCCGGATCGTTCCACATCAATCCGCCTTCATCTGTCGGGTCATAAAGATTGGTACATTGATACACAAATGTTGCCGTTTCCGACAACACCAAGAATCCATGTGCCATTCCTTCCGGAATATAGAACTGGTTCTTTTTTTCTGCTGTCAGATGGACGCCAACCCATTTCCCATAGGTCTTACTGTCCGGGCGGATATCTACCGCCACATCGAATACTTCGCCTTCTGTTACCCGGACTAACTTACCCTGGGGATGCTCCTTCTGAAAGTGAAGCCCGCGCAGGACTCCACGTTTGGAATGGGATTCATTCATCTGTACAAAACGCATAGTCAGACCTGCTGCATCAAATTCAGCCTGATTGTACGTTTCCATAAAGTATCCTCTATGATCACCAAACAGTGTCGGCTCAATCTCATATACTCCTTCTATTACTGTTTCTTTAAATGTAAACTTACCCATTACACTAATCGCTCTCCGTACATTTTATCAAAATAATTCCGGTATTCTCCACTGATGATATTCTCCCACCATTCTTTATGATTCAAATACCACTCAATGGTCTGTGCTATTCCGGTATCAAAATGGTATACCGGTTTCCAGCCTAACTGTGTTTCCATCTTCGTCGGGTCAATCGCATACCGCATATCATGTCCCGGCCGGTCCTTGACATAACGGATTAAAGTTTCCGGTTTTCCTAAGGCAGACAAAATCGTTTTGACTACTTCCAGATTACTTCTCTCATTATGCCCGCCGATATTATAGACCTCACCAATGGCTCCCTTTTTCAAAATCAGATCAATCGCCACACAGTGATCATATACATGCAGCCAGTCCCGCACATTTGCCCCATTGCCATACACCGGGAGCTCCTCTTCCGCAAGAGCCCGGCTAATCATCAACGGAATCAGCTTCTCCGGAAACTGGTACGGTCCATAGTTATTCGAGCAACGGGATATCGTCACCGGCAGTCCATACGTTCTGTGATATGCCAGAACAAACAGATCTGCACTTGCCTTACTGGATGAATACGGACTCGACGTATGCAACGGAGTTTCCTCTGTAAAGAACAAATCCTTGCGATCCAATGGCAGGTCTCCATATACCTCATCTGTTGAAACCTGATGGAATCTTCCTACACCATGAATACGGCAGGCATCCAACAGCACCTGCGTTCCATATACATTTGTCATCACAAAAATACCCGGATTTTCAATCGAACGGTCTACATGACTCTCAGCAGCAAAATTCACAACGACATCAAACTGTTCTTTCTCAAATAAATCCATGATAAAATCACGGTTTGAAATATCTCCCCGGATAAACCGGTAATTTGGTTTCTCTTCCACGCTCTTGAGCGTTTCCAGATTGCCCGCATAAGTCAGCAGATCCAGATTGACGATCTCATCCTGCGGATACTGCTCCACCATATAATGAACAAAATTGGCTCCGATAAAGCCGGCACCACCTGTGATTAACAATTTCATATTTGCTATCCTCAATCTCTATCTAACGCGTAATAATCTTACCATCCATAACCTGACGTAAATAAACACCATACTGGTTGTTTTTATATAATTCGCACACCGGAAGCAATGCCTCCTTCGAAATCCAGCCATTCAGATACGCGATTTCTTCCAGACATGCAATCTTACAATGCTGATGGGTTTCTACTGTCTTGACAAAGTTAGTAGCCTCTACCAGCGATTCATGGGTTCCGGTATCCAGCCAGGTAAAGCCCTGACCCAGGATTTCCACCTCCAGCTCTCCGTTTTCCAAATAGATTCGGTTCAAATCAGTTATCTCATACTCCCCGCGTTTGGAAGGCTTTAAGCTCTTTGCATATTCCACGACACGATTATCGTAGAAATACAAGCCTGTCACACAGTAATTTGATTTTGGGTATTCCGGTTTCTCTTCTATGGAAATCACACGTCCCTGTCCATCAAATTCCACAATACCAAAACGCTCCGGGTCTTCTACGTAATATCCGAATATGGTTGCTCCCGTTTCTCTGGCAACCGCCTCACGGAGTTTCTTTTTTAAACCATGTCCATGAAAGATATTATCCCCCAAAACCATCGCCACCGAATCCGTTCCAATAAATTCTTCGCCCAAAACGAACGCCTGAGCCAGACCGTCCGGACTTGGCTGAACCTTGTATGACAGGGCAATTCCAAACTGATGCCCATCTCCTAACAGACGTTCAAACCGAGGCAGATCCTCCGGTGTGGAAATAATCAGAATCTCCCGGATTCCGGCATTCATCAATATTGACAACGGATAATAAATCATCGGTTTATCATAAATCGGAAGCAACTGCTTCGATGTCACCTTTGTCAACGGATATAACCTGGTTCCGGAACCCCCTGCAAGAATAATACCCTTCATAAGAAATCCTTTCTATTCTAATGTCTATGCATAGAATATTCACAATCCTCTAATTTATCGATGGCTTCCTTGATATTCCGTCCATCTGCCTGAGCCAATAAAGCATTCCGATCCTTTTTAGATGGAATTTCGGAACGAAGACTTCCAGGTCCGTTGACACAACCACCGACACAAGCCATTCCTTCAATAAAGTCAGTAGGTAGTTTACCCATTTTTAACATCAATAATGCTTTCTTACACTCTGCAGCACCATTTCCCTGCGTTACAGTAATGTCTGTTGACTCACCCTGTTCTTTCAATGCCTGCAAAACAGCAGCTGTTACACCACCGGCATTACCGAATTTCTTACCATAAATACTTCCCTCCTGGAAGTCATCATTCTCAAAGTATCCAGGATTTACCTGTTGTGCATGGAACAAAGCATTCAATTCTTCAAAGGTCAAAGCATAATCTGCATTGCCTTTACCGACACTGTCAAGAACCTCCGATTTCTTTGCAATACAAGGTCCGATAAATACGGTTACACAATCCGGATCCAGAGCCTTCAGATAACGGCTTAACGCAAACATCGGAGAAATGGTAGTAGACATATTATCAAGCACTTCAGGAAAATGCTTTCTGATCATATTAACAAATGCCGGACAGCAGGAGGTTGTCATCTTCTTCCCTTCCTTATAAGCTTCTGCCCACTCGGCTGCTTCTGCATCGGCAACCAGATCGCCTCCGACTGCAACCTCATACATATCATCAAAGCCCAACGCTTTGATTGCCTGTTTCATCGCACCCATGGAAATATTGCCAAACTGGCCTTCCCCTGCCGGCGCTACCATAGCATATACTTTTTTGTCTTCCTGCTTAATGAGATTAATGACATCCACCATAAAGGAACGATCAGAAATCGCACCAAAAGGACAGTCCTTAATACAGGAACCGCATTGGATACATTTCTCTTCATCTATGACAACAATATTATTCTCATCCATGGAAATCGCATCCACCGGACAACTCCTCTTACATGGACGCATCAGGTCAGCAATCGCATTATATGGACATGCCTGAGAACATTTACCACATTCCTTACAGCGGTCCGGATCAATATATGCGCGGTCTCTTGTCATGGATATCGCACCGAAATTACAAGCCTGCTGGCACTTCTTACCTAAACATTTCTGACAGTTATCTGTGACGACATAACGGGTAATCGGACAGCCTTCACATGCGGACTGGATGGTCTGCACAATATTTTTGCTGCTGCCGCCTGCCGGGCTTAATCCTCTGGCAAGACGGACACGCTCTCTGATAATCTCACGCTCTTTATGGATACAGCAACGGAATTGTGGTTTTGGTCCCGGAATCATTGTATAAGGAATCTGGTCCTGTTTCTCATCCAGTTCTCCCGCAAACGCCAGGCGTGCAACGTTATATAACACTTCCTGTTTCAGGTTTACTATCGTAGCATCATTTTTTAACATAATTTCCTCCTAATGTTTCCTATATCAATAATACTGTATCGTGACATTTTTCCCGAGCTTTTCCAAGACTTCCCTCATCTGTTCAATCAGATTCATTCGAATACTGATATCAAAGGGCAGATTCGGATTCTGGTGGGCTCCGTTAATTGCTTTTCCCACGTAGAAATTCAAGTCAGTACAGGACTCAATGATAATCTTGGCAATCATTGAGCCTCCGTTCAATTTATCCAGTTCTTCAAAAAAGCTTTCCGATACTACTTCTGTATCTGCATATTGTTTTAACAGCATCAAGGCCCGGCTCAGTGTCACAATACCTTCTGTCGTCAGGTCGATACCTTCGATATGTGCAATCGGCGGAATATCCGGGTCCAGATAATCTAATGACGTCTCAATCTTTTTCCCCAGATAACGCGACGCAATATTGGCAGTCGTTCCACCACTGACAATCTTTATGCCATCATTCTTCATAAAGTCAATCATGACCTTAATATCCATATCCGGATCCTTGGGAGGACCGGTAAAAATATCAACGATTTTACGCTCTATTACACGGAAAACCGATACTGTTGTATCATCTCCCGGGACATGATTATACAAATCATCACAAGCATCACTAATCAACAGCGCCATACGTCTCGCAGTCGGTGCTTTATACTGGTTGTTGACTGCGTATTCTGCAATGCTGTCCCACGTCCAACCGAAATTCAGCAAATCACCAACACCGGCATGAATCGTACCATCACTCATGATGATAAACATATCATTCTTCTGTACCTGAAACCGGTATTCACTGATTTCTTTTCCTTCAATCATTCTCTTGTTAAATGGAATTTTGACCACCTTGCCATCCCGAAGGAAAATGCAGCTCGGATTATCAAATTCCACCAGATAGGCATCCCCATTATGATTAATCTGTAAAATCGAAAATGTTGAGTATGCCACCTGTCTTACCTGACATATGGGCAGAGTTTTTACGATGGTTTCGACACATTCATCTACCGAAGCACCACCGAGTATCATAGTACCCAGTATCTTCGATGTCAAGGTCGATAAAATATTTGCCTTAACACCGGAACCCATTCCATCTGCCAGAATCAAAATATCCGCATCCGGCGTCTTAAGAATCTCAACCTTATCCCCGCACAGCTCTTCATGATGTTTGTTTAAGCTTTTATAGGCAGAATCTACACTTACGTTCATACGAAATCCTCCTATTGTTCCCCATCATTTATGATGGTGTCACGAAGCTTATTGAGTGTCACTTTTGTTTCCGCAGTCGTTTCTCCGAGCAAACCTGCAATTTCCTGTGCGACCATCATCTGTTTATCAATAATTTTCTGAGCCATATCAATGGTATCCATCTTAATCTGGTAGTTTTTCTTAATCGTTTCTTCCTGGTCGGAAATATTCTGGAAGATACCCAGAACATAATCCTGTTCAGGAACGTAGACGATAATCTGCAGCGTCGTCAGTTTATACTCCGGATATGTTATTTTCTTACCAATAATGCTCGTATGGGTATTGTATACATATTCAAAATCTGCATGGTTGATAATCTCATACAGATACATATCCAACGCCTTTGCCCGTGCCACCTTAAAGTATTTCTCTGCTGCATGAGAGAATTCAACGATTTTCATCTCTTTATCAACAATAATAATCATGTTTGGCGAGGCATCTAAAACGACATTTGATAAAGATTCTGCACGGTCATGCATGTACGGAATACACATATTCCATTCCGCCTTACCCTGATAGGTTGCAATCGCCTTATCACGACAGGAAGGATAGCCACATGCACCACAGTTCAGTTCATCGCTCTTCTTAGTCTTACCGATTCTTAAAAGAATCTCGCGAATTTCCTCCTCTGTCGGCATCTTTTCTTTCGGTGAACAATCCAGGAATTCTTTTCGAATATCAATTTTCTTCAGATCAGTATATTCCTCTTCGCGAACCGGCTCTTTCGGAATATCTTCCTCCATATCCAGCTTGATGCGGAAACGGGAAAAATTATCCATTGTCTCCCTTACCGCAGGTCCCTTTACACAGCCACCGGTACATATATTCACCTCAATAAAACATCCATGAACCTCATCCTGTTCCATTCCTTTGAACAGTTCCATACAGTTCTCAACTCCATGGACATAGAATTTGCGGTAACCATCCTTGCGTTTTTCCTCTTCCGACTTGCCTGCCATGACAGACTGAATCACACCATTGGTTACCGGATAGAGACGATTTACACGAGGATTGGCATTATGAAAGTCCGTTGACTCCTGTTCAGAAACCACTATATTCTCTTCTGCCAACCACTGTTCAAGTTCTGTAAAATTCAATACCGCATCAATGGCTCCCTGACAACGAATATCTTCCAGAGCTTCTTTTTTCTTTGCAATACAAGGTCCTAAAAACACTACTTTCGTATCAGCACCAAGTTCCTCTTTAATCAGACGTCCATGCGCGATCATAGGCGATACAACCGGTGCCATATATTTTGTTAAACTCGGAAAATACATCTCTATCAAATCATTGGCTGCCGGACAGCAGGTCGTGATGATATTATCCATCTTACCTTCTTCCAGCAATTTCTGATAGGCATGCGTCACATAAGCAGCACCTTCCGAGGTCTCCCTGATCTGTGAAAAGCCCAGCTTCATCAACGCAGTAATGACCTGCCGGGGATCTTTAAACTTAATCAAGCCAAGATACGACGGTGCCATCGATATGACAACCCTTTTGCCCTCACGGATAAACTCCTTTACCTGTTCTAAGTCGCTCTTGATGTATTTGGCATTCTGCGGACAGACCTCGAGACATTTACCACACAGGATACAGTGATCATCCATAATCTGTGCTGTCTCATCTTTGATCATAATCGATTTTACCTTACAGTTACGAACACATTTATAACAGTTCTTACACTTGGCTCCTTTAAAACCGATTACGCTCATGCATCAAGCCTCCTTAACACTTCTTCACGGAAGAAACGTTCTGTGTCATCCGGTGTCAGGGAAAACAGTTCTTCGTCTATTTTTACACATACACCCTGCACACATTGTCCCATACAAAACGAACCGTTCAATTCTACTTTATCAGAAACGCCCTCTTTTTTGATTAACTCTGTCAATTTTTCCACCACAGTTCTTGACCCCTTTAAATGGCAGGAACTTCCAATACAAATCGTAATTACCATACTCCTATCTCCTCCTATATGTATACACAATATGTTACTTAATTTTACCATAAAATAGGAAATGGAACAAGCCCTAAGGCTTGTCCCACGCTTAATTATTCCGCAATTATTCACACTCCATGATCTGAGACCATTTCAATAATAATTCTCTTTCTTCCGGATGACCGAGTGTCAGTCTGGCAGCTGCAACAATTGGAATCCACGCCTGTACGTTACGTTTGCTGATACCACTCTGTTCACAGAATTCTTTCAAGAACTTATCTGCTGTTTCGATGGATGTGAGTGCCAGTAAAAGATACGTATTAGCAGCATCTGCACTTGCATTACCTCTGGTAGCATTTACCCAGTTTAAGATATACGCTTTACCATCCTTAATCATGATATTCTTCGGCTCAAAGCTTCCGTGACACAGCTTAATGTGCTTCGGAACACTATCTAAATGAGCTAACAAATCGTATCTGGTAACATCATCAATGCTTGCCACTTCATTAATCTGTCGGCGAAGACGATTACGGTACTCATGGAACAAAGGCACCTGTACTTTATGAATATCATTCATGATACTTACCATCATTTCAATATATTCATCTTTCTTTTCCGGATTTTCTTCCATCAACTGCTCTAAATTCTTACCTTCAATCAATTCCATTACGATGGCCCATTTCCCATCGATTACTTCAATCGCCTCAATCTTCGGCATATTAAAACCGAGCTCCTCTACGCGGGCATGTGTCAATGCCTCGCGAAGTGCTTTTGTTTTGCTATGAGGGTCATGAAAAACTTTGATGGCTTTTCCATCCTGCTCATAAACATCTGCAACCTTACCTTCTGCAATTAAATTTGTTAATTTCATAGTTGTATCCTCCCAATGATTATTTGGAACCATAATATGCTTTTAAATACATTTCTTTCATCTGGCTCATTAATGGATATACCGGGTTGGCACCTGTACACTGATCGTCAAATGCCTGCTCAACCATCTCATCCAATGTCTCTAAGAAATACTGCTCATCTACACCATAATCAGCGATTGTCTTTTTGATACCTACGCGTTCTTTTAATTCTTCAATCTTAGCAATGAATTTCTCAAGTGTGTCTTCGTCATTCTTACCTACTACTCCACAGAAGTTCGCACACTCAACGTAACGCTCCAATGTATGTGGGTATTGATATTGTGAGAATGTTCCCATCTTGTCAGGGCATGTGTTCGCATTAAATCTCATGATTTCTGTGATTAACAATGCATTTGCCACACCGTGTGGAAGGTGATGGAAAGCACCAAGTTTATGTGCCATAGAGTGGCATACACCAAGGAATGCATTTGCAAATGCCATACCGGCCATAGTAGAAGCATCTGCCATCTTCTCACGTGCGATTGGGTCTGCTGCACCATTCTCATATGCGCTTGGAAGATATGTGAAAATATTCTTCATTGCTTTTAATGCAAGACCATCTGTATAATCGGTTGCCATGATAGAAGCATATGCCTCTAATGCATGGGTCAGGGCATCGATACCTGATGCACTTGTTAATCCCTTTGGCTGATTCATCATCATATCTGCATCGATGATAGCCATATTAGGAAGTAATTCATAATCTGCTAATGGATATTTATGTCCTGTGCTTTCATCTGTGATAACTGCGAACGGAGTAACCTCAGAGCCTGTACCGGATGAAGTAGGAACAGCAATAAAGAATGCTTTCTCACCCATCTTAGGGAAAGTATAAACACGTTTACGGATATCCATGAAACGCATAGCCAGGTCTAAGAAGTTTACATCCTCATGCTCGTACATTACCCACATAATCTTAGCTGCGTCCATTGCAGAACCACCACCGATTGCAATGATACAATCCGGTTCAAAGCTACGCATCTGTTCTGCACCTTCTTTTGCACATGCAAGTGTCGGGTCCGGAGCAACATTATAGAATGTTGTGTGCTGGATGTTCATCTTATCCAATTCGTCTGTCACAACTTTTGTATAACCATTTTTGTATAAGAAGCTGTCCGTTACGATGAATACTTTTTTCTTGCCCATGACTTTATCTAATTCAGCAAGAGCAACCTTTAAACAGCCTTTTTTGAAGTAAACCTTCTGAGGTGTTCTAAACCACAACATATTTTCTCTCCTCTCAGCAACTGTCTTGATATTCAATAAGTGTTTTACGCCTACGTTCTCAGAAACGGAGTTACCGCCCCAGGAACCACAACCAAGTGTCAAAGATGGAGTTGTTGCGAAGTTATATAAATCACCAATACCACCATGAGAAGATGGAGTATTTACAAGGATACGGCAGGCTTTCATCGCTGCTGCATGTTTTGCCATCTTATCCTGTGCAATACCTACATTACAATAAAGAGCTGCTGTATGACCGAATCCGCCATCTGCTACCAGCTGAGCTGCTTTATCAAGAGCTTCGTCGAAATCTTTTGCTTTGTACATAGCCAGTACAGGAGATAATTTCTCATGAGCAAATTCCTCTTCGATATCGACAGAGTCAACCTCACCAATTAAGATTTTTGTCTTCTCAGGAACATCTACACCGGCTAATGCTGCGATGGTATGTGCTGACTGACCAACAATCTTAGCGTTTAATGCACCGTTGATAAGGATTGTCTTGCGAACCTTATCTAACTCCTCGCCTTTTAAGAAGTAACATCCGCGTTTTGCAAACTCATCCTTAATCTCTTTATAAAGCTTATCAAGTACAATAACAGACTGCTCGGAAGCACAAATCATACCATTATCAAATGTTTTTGAATGAATGATAGAACTTACTGTTAACTGAACATCTGCTGTATCATCAATTACAACCGGAGTATTACCTGCACCTACACCCAATGCCGGTTTACCTGAAGAGTAAGCTGCACGCACCATACCAGGACCACCTGTAGCCAGAATACAATCTGCTTCAGCCATAACCTGATTGGTTAATTCAATAGAAGGAACATCAATCCATCCGATGATACCTTCCGGAGCGCCTGCTGCTACTGCTGCCTCTAAAACAATCTTAGCTGCTGCTATCGTAGATGCCTTTGCACGTGGATGTGGGGAAATAATAATTGCATTTCTTGTTTTCAAAGAAATCAATGTTTTAAAAATTGCTGTTGATGTTGGGTTTGTTGTAGGAATAACAGCTGCAATTACACCCAAAGGCTCTGCTATCTTCTTCACACCCATCTGTGGGTCTTCTTCTACAACACCACAGGTTTTTGTATCTTTATAGTAATTGTAGATATACTCTGATGCATAATGGTTTTTAATTACCTTATCTTCTACAATACCCATTCCTGTTTCTTCTACTGCCATTTTTGCAAGTGGAATTCTTGCCTTGTTTGCAGCCATAGCTGCTGCTTTAAAAATCGCATCTACCTGTTCCTGTGTATAGGTAGCAAATTGCTGCTGAGCTGCTCTTAATTCCTGTAAACGAATCGTCAGAGCTTCAACGCTGTCTACGATTGCTGGACTTACTGGTTTTGTTTCTGCTTTCTTAGGCATTACATTGTCCTCCTTGTAATAAACAATTCTATCTTTGTTAATTTTTTAACATGTTCACGACAACGATAATATCACTTCGTTAAAATATTGTCAAGGCACAATTTATTTTTTTATAAATCATACGCTGTATGCATATACCGTTCCGCTTCCTGCCAGCCGACCACAAAAGACGTCCCTTTCGCACAAAATACAGAACCTGCAGGGTTTTCCAGGTCGCTATCACAATCATATCCAATCTCAGCTATAACTTCTTCTGCAATGTCACACACTTCATAACCATCTGCCACATAGCTCATACTACCTGTTCCACCCGTAAAAGACAACAGTTGCTGCTGATAATCCATAAAGCTTTCCACCGGCCCCCTGCCCTTAATATACATCATCGATTCCAGCATCTGAGGTGCTTCGAATATTCCCCTCAGCTTTGTAATATCCGACATCACTCGTCCGGCATATTCCTGCGATACATAAATATCAAACCGATACCACGGCTCAAGTAGAACGGATTCGGCTTTACACAGTCCATGCCGTACTGCTCTGTATGTGGCTTCTCGAAAATCGCCTCCCTCCGTATGTTTTAAATGTGCCCGCCCATCCTTTAAGACAACCTTTACATCAGTCAACGGTGAACCGGTCAGTACACCGACATGTTCTTTCTCAAAAATATGGGTTTTGATCAGATTCTGATAATTCGCACCCAGAGTATCTACATGGCACACACTTTCAAACGTAATCCCACTGCCCCGCTCTCCCGGTTCTAAGGCAATCTGAACCTCTGCATAATGACGGAGCGGTTCAAAATGTCCATAGCCGGTTACCGGTGCAGCAATCGTTTCACGATATTCAATGGTCGGTTTCTCAAAACGGACATGGAAACCAAAACGTTTCGGAATCATCTCTTCCAAAACCTCTAACTGAATCTCACCCATCACATGGATCCGCAATTCCCGTGTCCGCCGTTCATAGCTCACTCTCAGCATAGGATCCTCGTCTGTCAGCATCAACAGCTGCCTGTAACAACGCTCCGGCTCCTCGTCATCCAGCACAACAATCTTCGATTGCAGGGCTGGCGAAAAGAAACTTTTTGAATGCCGATTCTCCATTGAAACACCTACTCTTATCATATCCCCGCTACATGTTTTTTTCAAGCCTGTGGCTGCAATTATTTCACCGGATTTTGCCACATTTCCGGATACAAACTGTCTGCCGCGGTAACGACGAATTTCATTGATTTTTTCCTCCGATTTCGTCTCACCTTCTTGATAAGAAAGGACATCTTTTACCGCCAGTTGACCGGACAGCACCTTTAGAAAAGTCAGACGGTTTCCTTTCTCATCATGACGAATCTGATATACCTGTCCAACAAAAGAATCTGTTTCTTTTTCTTCATAATTTGTACCAGTCAATACAGATAACCCATTCAGGAAGAATTCGATTCCTTCATCTTTTAACGCAGAACCGTAAAAGACAGGATAACACTCTTGTTCCCGATATAACTCCAGCCACTCTTCTCGAAACTCCTCTATATCCTTTTGATTCTGAATTAACAGAATATCACCGGACAGCTTCTGTTCAATATCTGTCATAACTCCTTCCAGATGTTCCCGTCCAACATCCATCTTATTGATAAAGTAAATCGTTGGTATCCGATATTCCTTTAATAAACGAAAAAGAGAAACCGTATGTGCCTGAACTCCTGCTGTCGCACTGATCAGCAAAACCGCATAGTCCAGTACCTGCAAAACACGCTCTGTTTCACAGGCAAAATCCATATGTCCCGGTGTATCCAACAGATAATAGTCATCCCCGCGATAAGTAAAACCGGAAATGCCAGAAAATATCGTAATTCCCCGCCTCTGTTCCATCTCATCTGAGTCCAACGAAGAGGTTCCGGTATCTACACGTCCAAGAGTACGCGTTGTCCCTGTTTTATATAAGATTTGTTCTGAAAAAGTAGTCTTACCGGCATCTACGTGGGCCAAAATCCCTATTGTTTTCTTCATACTCCCTCCAGGTAAATTGATATCTCTCGCCGCGCCCCCTTCGGGAGCTGTCCGTGCCTATGTATTTTCGCAGACGCACAGTTTTTAGAAAGACACACACTCTGATGATGTCACGAAACGCGCCGCTGAGTTGTCCGAGTCAACCGCTAGTGATTTCAGTATCTTTTTTAGGCACACTCCCGTTCGGTTTCCAAATCGACGGGAATTGCCCGCATGAAAATCCCTTCGGGATGGCGGGCAAGTAGGCAATCACTTGCGTTGCAAGTGGTTACCAAAAACGACCAAAAAAAGATACATAAAACACTGCTGGTTGACGAGTTGGCTCATAAGGCGCGTAATCAAACGTGACAGAACAGAGTGTGATGTCTTTCTTAAAACTGAAAACGCGCAAGAAAATACATAGGCACGGACAGCTCCCGAAAGGGGCGCGGCGAGATTATAAATATGTATACGAAAAGGCGGGTACCTCGTATCCGCCTTTTCTTCTATAATACTTTACTTAAGAATCCTTTTGTTCTTTCATGCTGTGGATGATCAAATACATCCTCCGGTTTTCCTTCTTCCACAATGATGCCGCCATCCATAAAGACTACGCGGTCTGCCACCTCGCGGGCAAATCCCATCTCATGGGTTACAACTACCATGGTCATACCCTCACTGGCCAATTGTTTCATAACGTCCAGTACTTCGCCAACCATTTCCGGGTCAAGTGCAGAAGTTGGTTCATCAAATAGCATTACATGTGGATTTAGACATAACGCTCTGGCAATCGCCACACGCTGCTTCTGTCCACCGGACAATTGAACCGGGTAATTTCCTGCCTTATCCGCTACGCCTACACGTTCCAGCAGTGTCATCGCCCTTTCGGTAGCTTCCTGCTTTGTCATTAGCCCCAATTTTACAGGTGACAAGGTCACGTTTTCTAAAATGGTCAAATGTGGGAACAGGTTGAATTGCTGGAATACCATTCCACAATCACGTCGGAACAGATTGATATTCGTCTTACGATCCGTGACATTGACTCCATCAATCACTATCTCGCCTTGTGTTGGAATCTCCAGAAGATTCAAACAGCGAAGAAATGTGCTTTTACCGGAACCGGACGGACCGATGACACAAACGCATTCCCCTTTTGCTATATCAATATCAATACCCTCTAATACTTTGAGGTCACCAAAATATTTATGCAACGATTTAACGTGTATCACTTTGACGCAACCTCCTTTCAAGGGCATTCAATCCAATCGTCAATACCTTGATTAAAAGATAATATATCAACGCACAGCCGATGAGTGGCATAAACAGAGTATAGGTCCTGGAAGTAATAAAATCAGACGCTTTCGTCAGATCCTGAATAGAAACATAACCCAAAATCGCCGTTTCTTTTACCAGCACGATAAATTCATTGCCCAATGCGGGAAGAATATTTTTAATTGCCTGCGGAATAATAATATAGCGCATCGTCTTAGCATAGGAAAAGCCAAGTGAACGTCCCGCTTCCATCTGACCGTGATCCACTGCCAGAATACCGGCGCGGATAATCTCAGCCACATAAGCTCCACTGTTAATACCAAAGGTACAAATACCGGCAATCAAACCATTGGAGCTTTTAAACACAATAAAATACATAATCAATAACTGAACAACCGAAGGCGTTCCCCGGATAATATCAATATAAAGATAAGAAATGATATGTCCTATCCATGCCATTACACCGGGAACGCTACGAAAAGAACGTTTCTCTCCCAGCAGCTTTAAAAGTGCCGCCACCATTCCGATGACAACTCCAAGCAACACTGCACACAGGGAAACGAGAATCGTTGTCTTCAAGCCGGAAAATATCAGTTTATAGCGGTTCCCTTCCAGAAAAACGAAACGAAACTGCTCTGCAAAATCCTGAAAAAATAAAATCATGCCACACCGCCTGTAACTCTCTATTCGTTGATGTACTGCTCAATCAAAGCATCAAAGGTACCATCTTCTTTCATCTCAGCCAGTGTTTCATTAATCTGATCAAGAAGCTCCTGATTTCCTTTCTGTACTGCAAATGCATATTCCTCTTCGGAAGAGTGATCCTCGATTAATTTCAGATCATCGTTTGCTTTTACAAATTCCTTAGCAGGATTTGCATCAATAATAACAGCATCCACTGCGCCATTTTTCAATTCCATAACAGCGTCAACGCCCTTTTTGAAACGTTTTACTTCTGCATCAGCAATCGTACCATATTCACCGGAAGCAACAAAATCTCCTGTTGTACCTTCCTGTACTGCTAATTTTTTGCCATTCAACTGTTCAATACCTGTGATATCGCTATCCTTCTGAACGATGATATACTGATTAGAAGTATAGTAAGAATCTGAGAAGTCAACACTCTGTTTTCTCTCATCAGTTACAGTCATTCCAGCTGCGATCACATCCAATGCTCCACTTTCCATAGAACCAATCAGGGATTTGAATTCCATATTGCTGATCACTGTTTCTTTTCCAAGTCTTTCGCCTACTTCCTTCATAACGGCGATATCAAATCCATCGAACTCGCCGTTGTCATCCACATACTCAAATGGTGGAAATTCTGCATTGGTTCCTACGATTAACTTGTCTGCTTCTAAAGTAGAACTTTCCTGTCCTGTAACCTGTTGTTCACCATCCTGTTCCGTTGTTGCTGCACCGCCACAACCGCATGCCAACATCACTACGGTCAACATGGAAACTGCTAATTTTGAAAATTTTTTCATCTGTATTTCCTCCTGATAATACTAATATTTATTCATCCATTCTATTCCATCTACGCTCATTTGTCAACGCAACAAAATCAAAGAAATATTATCCAATCCATGAAAAAACTTCTAGTTTATTATAAATGATTCTCCACATACTACGATTGTAACTTGAAGACATCTTCAAGGGACCTAAATATAAATATAATGTATAAAAACAAATGAAAGCGAGGGATTACAAATGAGCAAAAATACTGTAGCAGTTCCTGAAGCAAAAGGTGCATTAGACAAATTCAAATATGAAGTTGCAAATGAATTAGGAGTACCTTTAAAAAACGGATATAACGGTGACTTGACTTCCTATCAGAACGGTAGTGTCGGCGGTTATATGGTGAAAAAGATGATTGAGAGACAGGAACAGGAAATGTCCAACCAATAATGCAAAAAAGGGATCAACTCTATGTTGGTCCCTTTCTCGTATAATTATTCATGTGACAGCAATCCAATATCCTGCAACGGCCATACTCTGACGAATGCTCTTCCCATAAACTTATCGCCTTGAACCGGTCCAATCTCACGGCTGTCCAGACTGACATTGCGATTATCTCCCATACACCAGTATTCATCTTCGCCCAGCGTAATCGGATTCACAGCCATTCCCGGATCTTCAATTACTTCATACCCATAATCCTCTTCCAGCACTTCACCATCAATCCATATTCTTCCGTTGTTATCAATTTGAACCGTTTCTCCCGGTAAGCCGATAATACGTTTGATGTACCGTTCTCCCTCAGAAATCGGACTTGGAAATACTACAATATCGAAACGTTCCGGTTCATGAAAGCGGTAGGATAATTTATCAATAATCAACTTATCATCATCATGTAAATTATCTACCATAGAAATACCGTCCACCTGAACTAATTGACCTACATAATTGATAATCACAAAGAGTACTGCAAACAATGTAGCAAAATAGATGATCCAGCCACGAATCTCTTTCGCCCAATCCGTCTTTGGTTCTTCCTTCTGCTCTTCTACGACAGGCTGATCCGTCATCAGTTCTTCCACTATTGTACGTTCAATCTCATCAACATCTTCTGTTGTCTCGAATTGTTTTTCCTCCATTTGGCTCATGTTATATTTCCTCCTCTTCCTCTATCAGACTGTCTGAATATTTGCTGACCTGCTCCAGTTTTTTTGATATCTGGCGGCTACGAATACCCACTAAAGTATCCAATTCCTTACTTGTCTGCTCCATTCGTTTCTGTGCATTCGTTAATACATCATTAAATTTCTCAAATTCTTTTTTTACGGACTCCAACAGTTCCCATACCTGGTCACTTCGTTTCTGAATAGCAAAAGTTTTAAAGCTTAATTGAATACTATTCAACAATGCTGCCATCGTGCTTGGGCCTGCCAGATTTACTTTATAACGGTTCTGTAACTCCTCTATCATACCACGTTTTACGACTTCTGCATAGAGCCCTTCGAAAGGTAAAAACATAATCGCATATTCTGTGGTGTTTGGCGGATCAATATATTTCTCCTGAATCTTCTTTGCTTCCAACTTCATGTTCGTAATTAAAAGCCGAGCTGCCTCATCAATCTGTCTGGCATCACCGGTTTCATAGGCATCCCTAAGATTAGCATACGTATCACCGGGAAATTTGGAATCAATCGGCAAATATACAAAACCGTCACTACACGGTATTTTAACGGCATATTCGACAACAGCAGTACTGCCGCGTTTCGTTATAACATTGGTTTCATACTGTTCTTTTGCCAGGATTTCTTCCAAAATTGCCCCCAACTGAATCTCACCCAAAATCCCTCTTGTCTTTACATTCGAAAGAACCTTTTTTAAGTCACCAACCCCATGTGCCAGATTTCTCATCTCACCCAGACCCTGATAAATCTGCTGCATTTTCTCATTATTTTCTAAAGTGAACGTTTTCAGA
This sequence comes from Lachnospiraceae bacterium, assembly GCA_051878935.1. Taxonomy (GTDB): domain Bacteria; phylum Bacillota; class Clostridia; order Lachnospirales; family Lachnospiraceae; genus CANQDT01. The sequence goes on from JBJELB010000013.1 coordinate 26,427, forward strand.
CGCTCTTCCTGCTGTACATAAAGCTGCGTCTGCTGCCGGCTAATCTGTTCTCCGAGTGAGCGCATCACTTCCTGATTATTTGTATTTAATTCCTGACGCAGAAGGCTCTGTTGTTTCGTTACATGATCCTGCAACTGCATGGTCTGTTCATCCAGTCTGGAAGCCTGTTCTGAAAGCTTCTCCTGCAGCTCCAAACGAAGTTCCTGCTGTCTTCTCGTAGTCATAATCAAAATCCAAATAACTGATAAAAGCAGTATTACAAATAATATCACAAAAATGACACATAATATTAAAAATATGTTCATCACGTTTCCTTTCATTAAAAAATTCCCAGGATGAAATTACAACACAATACCGCCGCACAGGCTGATAACGCAACGACCAGCAAACTCTTCTCATAAAACGAAACAATCACTGCCACAATGGTTCCGGCCATCGCTGCCGGAAATTGACTCGTTGATGTAAAAATAGCTGGGAATGTCATAGCTCCCAAAACAGCATATGGTACATATCCTAAAAAAGACTGTACAAATCTGTTTTTAATCTTCTTACGAAACAAAACAAACGGAATCACACGAATCACATAAGTAACTCCTGCCATAATCAGTAAATATAGAAAGAAGGTATCTGCTTTCATTCCTCTTCCACCTCCATCGGAAAGAACCATGCACCGATTGCTGAAGCTACCAAAGCACAGATAATAATCGCAAATCCGGAAGATATCTGTTTCAAACACGGCACCCAGGCTAAGATACAACTTAGTAACACAGCAATCCCCACAACAACTCCAATTCGTTTATCTTTTCTTGCACTCGGTATAATAATCGCCAGAAACATACCATAGATAGCAATGCCTAAAGAATCACATAATTGTTTCGGCAAAACATTTCCACATATCGCTCCAATCAATGTTCCGCCACTCCATCCAAGATATGGGACGGTCATCAGACCGGCGAAATAACGCCAGCTGACCGGTTTTTTTCGACTCATCGCCACTGCAAAAATCTCATCCGTATTACCGGTTGCCAAAAACCAGCGAAAGATTCCTTTAAAATGCCTGTCCACTTTTTGGGATAACGAAACAGACATCAGAAAATATCTCATATTAATAACAAGCTCTGTCAATGCCATCTCCAGAAAGGCCCCCATACTCACCATAATCTCCAAACCGGCAAACTGGCCTGCACTCGTTAAGTTTGTCATTGATATCAGTAACGCCTGCCACCAGTTCAATCCATCTGCAACAGCCATAATACCAAAGGTAAAGGAAACTGACAAATATCCTAAACCGATGGGAATACCGTCCACCAGACCTTTTTTCCATTCATTCACAATCTTACATCCTCCAGTTCTATTCAGAGATTATATTTCATCTTACTCATTTGGTCAAGCGGGCGAGGGATTTCTATTATTGTGTACACTTTTACACCAATCGTGTTCACAATATCGTTACACTAATCGTGAAAGCAGGTGATACAATTGGTTAATTTCGGTCAAAAACTCCGTGACCTTCGAATTGAACAAAATCTAACACAAAAACAAGTAGCCGACCGTGTTGGTTTGGCTACCAGTGCGATATCTGCATACGAGCAGGGTACCCGTTACCCATCTTATGATGTATTTATCCGTTTATCCAAGATATTCCACGTATCTGCAGATTATTTACTGGAACTGCAGCCAACACGAAGCTTGGATGTTTCGGATTTGACACAGGAAGAAATCGACTGCCTCTATCGCCTCATTGCAGTTATGCGTAAGCGCAAATAAGATACTAACATGGAAATAATGCGTGTCTAAACACCACCTATGAAACAGAGCCTGAGATACCATTCTCCCAGGCTCTGTTTTGTTATTCTTCTTCAAAATCAATCTCTTCATCCGCATCTGTACCAAAAGTCTCCGGCTCCTTTGGTGCCTCGCTGACCTTCGGTTCTCTCGCATCCAGAATATCACGGAACTTCCGTGATGCCACCAGATGAGAAATCAGGCCGAAGACTCCCGAATAAACTAAGCCAAAACCTATGATAAAGAATAAAGTAGTTGCAGCCTTGAATGGGTTCACTACCAGGATAATACCAAAAGCCACGTTCACTACGGCAACTACCATCAACCAGACCCATCCGGTCTGCTTTGCCAAATGGAAATCCAATGCCGTTTGGAACTTTTCCAAGCCACTTGCTATAATAAACAACCCCAATACAAATGGAATAATAGAGATGACCATCTCAGCTCTTCGAATCAGAAACCACCCGATCAGAAGCAGTACCAGTGCAATCACCATATCATTGCGATAATATCGTTCTGCGTTGGACTTTGTAAAATAGCTTATAAAATAAAACAAACCAACCGCAACCAGAATTCCACCAATCCCATAGCAAATTGATTTTACTGACATCCCCGGCCAAACCATCAGAATGATTCCCAGCAGAATGAAGATACAAGACATGAAAACCGAATGTAAATGTGAACGCTTCATCTTATTATGTTTCCTCCTTTGGCATCATTGTGAACTGATTATAATACTTTCGTAAAGTGAACGCAAGTTTAAGAATATAAAAAAGAGGTGAATATCATAGACTTTTTATCTTGATATTCACCTCTAAAACATGCTGTCCATTGGTTTTCTTTCCTTTCTTTTTTACTATCACCATGTTTATCTATATTCAATTGTATTCTCTTATCCTTATAACCTGATTTTTCGAAATCTATCTAAACTATTATTTCAATACTTGGTGTATCTCTCATATCTTATTTATCATCTACCCTGATGATATTCCTCATTACCAAGCTCTGATAAAAATCTATTCTGTCATCAACCAGTTATTATTATAAGTAAGAGTTTGTCCTATGTTTCATTCTCTCCAACCTTATCTGCCCGATTTATTTTCCGATTTCTTAAAAATCATCCAACCATCTAATTATAAGAAATGCCATCCCTATAATGTTGATAATCAGTCAACTCTTAATATCCGTTCCTTTTTGATAAGTTTTTAAGATGAAACGAAACTTAAGTTTTTGGTGGTCCGTACCTCCTTTCGATTGTGAAAGTTAATTGGTTTCTTTTGATGGTTTTATTATAACCACAGTGTTTTTATTTGTCAATACATTTTTTGAAAAAATTTTATATTTTTTTAAAATTACATTTAATTATTCGAATTGTCTGATAATTCTGATTTTATAAGCCATTTCCAATACAGACACTCACTACATAGATTTTCTGTACTCCTGCCTCTTGTAGGATCCGGGTGCAGGCTTCCATCGTTGCTCCGGTTGTGTAAATATCATCTACTAATAATACCGCCTTCCACTGTTGCATCTTCGCAGGAGAAACAGCGAATGCCGACTGCAGATTATTCCAGCGCTGAATCGGAGTTAGTTCTTTCTGCGGCTTTGTGTTGCTTTTCCGTACCAATGCATCGGATGCTATCGGTATATGCAGAATCTTCGCTATCTCACGCGCCAGCAGTTCTGCCTGATTATAACCACGTTTCGCCAGTTTTTTTGCATGAATCGGCACGGGAATAATTACATCGATTGACAGTTTCATCCATTCTCTGGCATAGGTACGTGCTAATTCCTGTCCAAGATAGTGTGCATATTCACGACGATTTTGATATTTCAGCCGCATCATCATAGGACGGGAGCAATCATTATAGACATAAAGGGCATATCCCCGTATAAAATGTTTCGGATACTTATTACAATCTTCGCAGTATTCCCGTTCCTCCTTACCAACCGGCTTACCGCAGCTTAGGCAGGTTGGCTGCGTAACCCGAACTAAACGAGTCGCACATGTCGGATGCAATACTTCCCCATCAGTAATCTCATCGCAGACAGGACAGCGTCTTGGATAAATAAGATCCAGCAAGCACTGTACTGCTTTCTTCCCCCAGTGTTTCACCATCCATCTCATAGGAACAACCCCTGCTTCAACTCCTGCAAACGCAGATCCAGACTGGAATAACGTTCCAGCTCATCTGCATTCTCTATCATATGCTGTACCATCTGCTCACTTCCTACGATGGTGACACATTTTTTTGCACGTGTAATTGCCGTATACAATAAATTCCGGTTGCACAACACCTGCGGTCCTGTTAACAGCGGCAACACAACAGCCGGGTACTCGCTTCCCTGTGCTTTATGGACTGTAATGGCATATGCCAGCTCCAGTTCATCCAGCATGGAATAACGATAGCGCACCCGTTTCTCATCATCAAACAGAATATGAACTTCTTCCGCAAAGGTATCAATCCGCTCAATCACACCAATGTCACCATTAAAGACACCAACTCCGGTCTCTTTTAAATAGCTCCCCGGAATATCCATCTCCCATTCCACTTTGTAATTATTCTTAATCTGCATGACCTTATCCCCTTCACGCAGTATCACTTTTCCAACTTCACGTTCTTTCTTACTCTTATCCGGCGGATTTAAGTATTGCTGTAACACACGGTTGAGATTATCAACTCCCAACTCTCCTTTCCGCATCGGTGTCAAAACCTGAATTTCACGCGTTGGTGCCCCCACATAAGCCGGCATCTTATCGCGCACCAGAGAAATCGTCACACCAATGACATCCTGCACATTGCCTCGCCTCATAAAAAAGAAATCCTTACTCTTATTATCCAGACGTATGCTTTCTCCCGCATGAATCCGATGTGCATTTAATACAACATCACTTTGTTCTGCCTGGCGAAATACATGAGATAATTCCACCACTGTAAAACAGTTTGATTGAATCAAATCATCCAATACATTACCCGGGCCAACCGATGGCAGCTGACTGCTGTCACCCACCAAAACGAGTTTCGTCCCCGGCACAATGGCATCTAATAACGCATGAAATAATGAGATATCTACCATAGATGCTTCATCGATGATAACAAGATCCGTTTCCAACGGATTCATTGCATTCCGCTCAAAACTGATACGACTTCCTTCTTCTGCATTGCCGCATAATTCCAGAAGGCGATGAATCGTCTGTGCAGGATATCCCGTTGTTTCTGTCATACGTTTTGCCGCACGCCCTGTCGGAGCAGCCAGACAGACATCCAGCCCCATCTGTTCGGAATAATCCAAAAGTGCACTGATAATCGTTGTTTTTCCTGTTCCCGGTCCACCCGTAATGATGACCACACCATGCTCCGCACAGGCATATACCGCCTTTTTTTGTGCTTCATCACAGACAATGTTCTGCTTCTTTTCGAAAGCTGCCAGCATTTCATCTAACCGATTAAAATCCACTTCTTCCTTCAGATCCAGATCTAAAATCTGTCTGGCAGAATTCAGTTCCTTATAATACAAAGAAAGACTGTAAACAACTTCCTGCTCCCCCAGCTTTTTAATGATCACTTTTTTATCCATGGCCAGCTGCACTAAAAGATTATCATAATCGGATGGTTCCAATTCCAGCAACTGACTCGTTTTTTGAAACAACTGCTCTTTCGGGAAATACACATGCCCCCATGTGGATGCCTGATTCAGCACATACTGCAATGCCGCCTGTATACGAAAATCAGAATCCCGACGAATCCCAATCTTTCCCGCAATCTCGTCTGCAATGCGAAAACCGATACCACTTACATCATCAGCCAGCTGATATGGATTTTTCTCCAATATCTCATACAAATCATCACCATACTGCTGATAGATACGCAATGCATAGACTGTCGGAATCCCATGCTGTGCCAGATAAACCATTGCCTGCCGCATTTCCTGTTTTTCTGTAAAAACAACCGCAATATCTCTTGCTTTCCGTTCGGAAATCCCTTTAATTTCCGCCAAACGTTCCGGTTCCTCCTCAATAATCCGGAATGCATCAAGCTTGAAGCGTTTCATAATACGGGATGCCAGTACCGGTCCAATACCGGCAATAGCACCGGAGCCGAGATAACGTTCCATACCTACATAGTCTTCCGGTTCCTGTATCTCGTAAGACTGTACTGCAAACTGCTCCCCATGCTGCGGGTGACTCACATACTCTCCCTGCGCACTGATGGCTTCTCCCTCCTGAATGCATTGAAATGTTCCAACCAGGATTTCTTCTTCTCCATCAACTTCCAAGCTCAAAACCGTATATCCGTTTTGAGGATTATGATAAATAATATGATCTACATATCCCTGAATGCTATCCAATCACTATCTCCTCTTCTCGCGTCTCATAATCTCTGTATACTTCCCGGTTCCAATAGCGGCTACGCCAACCGGATCATCCGCTGTCATTGTATTGACCGCAAAACGCTCTGTAATAACATGTTCCAACCCGTCCAGCAAAGAACTGCCACCCGTCAACACGATACCTCGATTCATAATATCAGAAGCCAGTTCTTCATTTAACTGTCCCAACACATAAGCAAACGCGTCCAATATTGTCTTAATCACGTCACAAATCACTTCTGCAATTTCCGCAGAAGTAACCGTCACTTTTTTCCTGAGTCCGGTTGCTGCTTCACGCCCCGGTACTTCCTTCGCAGGATTATCCAACCGGCGATATGCCGTACCTAATTCAATCTTAATCTGCTCTGCTACAGTTTCACCAATCACCAAATCATACCGTTCACGCATATATTCACATATCAAACGATCCATCCGGTACCCTGCCACCGGCACAGAATGAGTAATCTGAACTTCTCCACCACAAATAACCATAAAATTCGTTCTGGAAGCTCCGATATCTACGACCATATTCGCATTCGGTTTCATGATATCAATACCGGCACCAATCGCTGCCGCCAGCGGTTCTTCTATTAATGTCACTTCTCTGGCACCTGCCTGAAAAGCTACATTCTCTACTGCATTACGTTGCACCTCACTGATATTCACCGGTACCGTTACACAGATACTTGGTTTCCGGCCCAGAGCACTGCGCGCCAATGCTTTTTGCATAAAATATTTTAAAAATTTCTCCGTTATGATATAGTCCGATACCAAGCCATCTTTGAATGGATAAACACTAATGTTATTGCCATGCATGGACTTTAAGTATACCAAAGCCTCATTACCAACCGCCTGAACTTTATGAGTATCCTGATCATATGCAATAACTGCCGGTTCCTGTATCACTACTCCATGTCCCGCAACATAGACGGAAACGGTTGAACTCCCCAAATCAATTCCAATATCTGTTTCTCGCATTATTTTCCCCTTATTCTCTATCCACCCTTCTTTGTTAGGCTGGTGCAACAAAGAAGGCTACCTCAGTACAAGTCTGAGATAGCCTGTCATCATACTCTGTATCCTATGCTTCTATTCCTTTACTCTTCAAATATTCGATAATATCACCTACGGTTGCAATATCATTTAATTCTTCTGTAGGAATCTCAAGACCATACTCTTCCTCTAAGCCCATTAACAATTCAAATATATCCAGGGAATCCGCTCCTAAATCATCTTTAAAATCTGCATCCGGTACAATCAAGCTCTCATCCACACCCAACTGTTCTGATATTAATGCTTTCATCTTGTCTAACATACATCTCTCTCCTTAGAATTTGTTCTTCTATTATATGAAAAAAGTATAGTATCCTGCTATTTCTTTGTCAAGATAGTTCTCTGTATTTTTCCAGTTATATTTTTTAATTTTTTATAAAAATATATTGACAAGTGAAAGATATTTATTATAATAATATTAGTAATTGTTACTGATAAGGAGGTGGCGGATATCATTCCAACCATTCGACACAGTAAGCAGCGCGATGCCATACTGATGAATCTGCGTTCACGCATGGATCATCCGACTGCGGATGTCATATATGAAGATGTCCGCAAGGAGATTCCAAACATCAGCCTTGGCACTGTTTATCGTAATCTCTCACTCCTGGTTCAGTTAGGAGAGATTCAACAATTATCGATTGACAATGGTTCCGATCATTATGACGGCAATCCCGCTCCACATTATCACTTTACATGCAGTGCTTGTGGACGTGTCATGGATATGGATAGTGTACCATTTGCAGATCATTTCAGCCAAATAGTCAATCAGCACTTCGCCGGTCGTATTGACCGTCACACTGCCCTCTTCTATGGATTGTGTGAAAACTGTTACTCCCCGGATAAAGAACGGGATAACCATTCAAAATATTTATAGTATAAAGGAGAATAAAATTATGAAGAAATTTGTATGTTCAGTATGTGGCTACGTTCACGAAGGAAATGAAGCACCGGATGTATGTCCGGTATGTAAAGTAGGTAAGGACAAGTTCATTGAGCAGACAGAAGAAAGAACCTGGGCTGCTGAGCATGTTGTTGGTGTTGCAAAAGGTGTTAGCGAAGACATCATCTGCGATCTTCGTGCTAACTTCGAGGGTGAATGCTCTGAGGTAGGTATGTACCTTGCAATGGCAAGAGTTGCTCATAGAGAAGGCTATCCTGAAATCGGTTTATATTGGGAAAAAGCCGCTTACGAAGAAGCAGAGCATGCTGCTAAATTCGCAGAATTATTGGGCGAAGTAGTAACAGACTCTACTAAGAAAAACCTTGAAATGCGTGTTGAGGCAGAAAACGGTGCAACTGCCGGTAAATTCGACCTTGCAAAACGTGCGAAAGAACAGGGTCTTGATGCAATCCATGATACAGTACACGAGATGGCTCGCGACGAAGCTCGTCACGGAAAAGCCTTCGAAGGTCTGTTAAAGAGATACTTTGGCTAAGCTTCAAGCCATTCGATAAGACAAGGAAAGCGCCCCATTGTAAGCGAGCTTACAATGGGGCGTCTTTTATTGCCTTATCATATGGCGCTAACCTCCATCTCACAACGCGCAGCGTTGTGAGATGGAGGCTGAAGATAGTCAAACTTTGCATCATCTTACTCCAGTTCATCAAACATCGCCTTTACCGACGGTGCATTTTTTGTCAATTTCTTAATCGTCAGATCATCCGCTTTATCATTTGCCAAACGCAGATTATTTTCAGACGAAAGCAGCGCCTGTTTGGTTTTTTGCAGATGGTCAATCGTCTTATCAATCTCATCGATTGCCTTATTAAATTTCTCACTGGCAAGTCTGTAATTGCGTGCAAATCCTTCCTTAAAACTATCCAGATTTTCTTCGAAGTGCATGATATCCACCTGCTGATTCCGAACGATCTGCAATTCCTGTTGATACTGCAGGGAATTCAACGCCGCATTCCGGAGCAACGTAATCATCGGAATAAAGAATTGTGGGCGAATTACATACATCTTCTCATATCTGTAAGAAACATCCACGATACCATTGTTATATAGATCATTATCAATTTCCAACAAGGATACCAATATCGCATACTCACAGTTTTTCTCACGGCGGTCCTTATCCAATTCCTTGAAAAAGTCTTCGTTTTTGTGTTTTGTAGCTGTGGTATCCATCTCATTCTTCATCTCGAACATAATCGAGATAAATTCCGTGCCGTCCTCAGCGGCTTCCCGATAAATGAAGTCCCCTTTGCTTCCACTTCTGGCATCGTTGTCCTTTTCGAAATACGCTCTCGGAAAAGCAGTCATACGAATCGCATTAAATTGATTCAGGCAATGCTGTTCCAGACTCTCTCCCACCATCTTGGTTGATTGTCTCGCTTTAAAATCCTTATAGTATTCAATCTGTTCCTCTTTGTTCTTGAGCTGAGCCTCGTAGTTCTCCTTTAAAGACTGCTCCTTCAGACGATTTTCTGATTCCTGATTCTCCAGCTTACCTTTTAATTCTGCAATCTCTGTTGTTTTCTCAGAAAGCTCACGGTTCTTTTCCTCAAGTGCTTCTGTCACAGCAAGCTTTTTCTCTGTCTCATTTGCACCGATTTGGGACTTTAATGCTAAAATTGTTTTTTCTGCATCTGCTCTTATGGCATCTATTTCACGCTGTTTCTCAGCAAGCTCCTTCTCTTTTCTTGCAAGCGCTTCCCCGTGCGATTTCTCCTGCTCCATGCGGGCAACTTTCAGGTCGCTATCTCTGCGGGCTTCCAATTCTTTCTGCCGCCTCTCTAATTCTCTGGCAAATTCCTCATCGCGTACCTGCTGTACAATCTGTGCATATCCGGTTTCATCGATTTGAAACACCTCGCCGCAGTTTGGGCATTTGATTTTCTGCATGTTTTTCACTCCCTTTCCTACCATTTTATCGATCATCATCATGATAATATGATAACATACTCTCTCATTTAATAAAAGAATGATCTCTTGATTATCTACAAAACGGAGAGCCTCCCTTTTAATTTGTTCTATATTGGTTACAGTTTCTTTATACTCATCTCGATCAAGCACAACATTCTTGCAGTCTATGTATTTCAATTTACTAATAATTACTATTTTACTATAGTCCAATCCTGACTTATGTGTTCTTGAGCGTTCCGATTATTTAAATAGATAAGCATACTTATGTGTTATCTCTGTTCGATAGGGTACACAAATAAAATAATTATAATGTGTTTGAAACAAAATGCAATTATAGGCTCTGCCCTCCTTTTTCAATATCTCTTTATAGGGCGGATTTGGATAATCTTCATAGAAATCCTTAGTCAGTCTCAGTATTTGATAATCATTTTCCGGTAATCTCATGTTCCTCCATAACAAAAAACGAGAGGTTGCAACCTCTCGTTTAGCGCTTCATCACTCGGTCAATTTTTATATTACCGTCCTGTCAGTACCGCCACAGGACTCATCTTTGATGAAGTAGAACTATACTGTTCTCACTAATATTATATACAAGTATGATAACGTTGACAACCTTTTTCTTTTCGTTTTTTAACATCTATACTACGTCACTACAAATATAATATATCATACCGCCATACATTTGTATACATTTTTTTACATCATTTCCATTCTTTTTCTTTAAATCCAACCAGCACCTTGTCATCTCTCACAAGAATCGGACGTTTTACTAACATACCATCCGTTGCCAAGAGCCTTAACTGCTCCTCCTCGCTCATCTCCGGTAGCTTATTTTTTAACTCCATTGATTTGTACAACAAACCACTCGTATTGAAGAATCTCTTCAATGGAAGCCCACTCTTTGCATGCCATTCTTTCAATTCTTCATAGGTTGGATTTTCCGTTTTGATATCCCGCAATTGATATTCGATATGATTTTCATCCAGCCACTTTTTTGCCTTTTGACAGGTCGTACATTTTGGATAACAGATAAATTGTAACATTCTATTCCTCCTTTTACATCACTCTGATTAACAGCATATAAAACACTGTACCTACAATAATACTTAACAACGTATTTTTCTTCCACTTGTGCAAAACTGCAACTATGACACAAGCCAATAATTCCGGGACGCCATGAGGCGCCTCTCTGATTGCAACATCCTTCAGGCAGTATACCACCAGCATGCCCATGATTGCCTGTGGCAATACTTTTCCCAGATATAAAACAAAGCCCGGCAATTCATGTCTGCCACCAAATACCCAAAACGGAAGAAACCGTAAAAGCATCGTCACTCCACTTATCATCACAATCAACAAGACTGCATGTAAATCTGTCATATTTCCTCTCTCCTAACCATTTTCACTACCGATAGGGATGCCGTGATAAGTAACATCGCCGGAATCAGAAAGTTTCGTGAACCAAAGATAAGCAAACACACAACCGATGAGATAACACCAATGAGTGCAGATAAATGATCCTTCGCCGCCATCCATTGCTCTACAAAAATGGTGACAAATAAAGCCGTCAGTGCAAATTCAATTCCTGTTGTATCAAACGGCAATACCGCACCAACCATCGATCCGATTATGCTGCCTGCCACCCAATAAACCTGATTCAGGAGGGAAACCAGAAAATAATATCGATGCTCCTCTTTTGCCTCTTTTCCTGCATCCTCACTGCAAACCAGCGAATATGTTTCATCCGTCAATGCTGCAATTAAATAAGCTTTTCTTTTTCCTGCATTCCGATATCGTTCTATCATGGAAATGCCGTAAAAAAGATGCCGGGCATTCACCATGAGAGTTGTTAATGCAGTCGCTATCAATGATGCGCCACTACTCAACAGATTAATCGCCACATATTGCATGGAACCGGCATAGATAAAGATACTCATTGCCGCAGCCCACCATACGCCATATCCTTTTGTTTCTAAAAGAATGCCAAAGCCCATCCCCAATACCAGATACCCGCTCATAACCGGTATGGTAGCAATGAACGCTTTCTTCAGATCATGCTTCATGACAGAGCTTCTCCCCTTTCTCCTCATTTCTTTTCTATCTGTTCCGATCGATTCATCCACCAGGTAGAGCCCAATATCAATACACCGCCAACAACAGTTCCCATCGTTAACGACTCACCCAAAACCGCAGCTGATAGAATCACTGCTACTACCGGATCAAGATAACCAAAAATCGCCACCGTCTGACTATCCAAATCTTTCATCGAGGAAAAATACAAGCTATACGCAACACCTGTGTGAATGATTCCAACGACCAACAATAAGACAATTCCCAATGCCGTTGTTTTGGTATACAGTTCTCCAAACAATCCACTCAAAACCGTATAAGGCAACAATATAATCGCCGAGGAAGATAATTGTACAATCGTACAATCGATCGCATCCATTGGCTCCAGAAATTGGTTTACTATCACTACGATAGCATATAGTGTAGCCGCTCCCAATGCAAATACAATCCCGGTCATTCCCTGCAGTCCGTCATAGCTCACACCGGACACACAAACCATTCCACACAAGGCAACCGCCATACACATTACTTTCCGTTTTGTAATGGCTTCTTTCAACACAAAGGGCGACAAGATAAGAACAATCATCGGCATAAAATAATAACACAACGTCGCTACTGCAACTGTCGTGTACCGATACGACTCAAACAAAAGAATCCAGTTTAATCCTATCAACGCGCCTGAAATACACAAGCACACCGCATTTTTACGAATCTTAGCCCAATCTGTCTTCTTACCCCGTGCTACCTGAAAAAATATCAGAAACAACGTTCCCAGCACGCCCCGTACCAGCGCGATACAACTTGACTCATAAGGTAAATAATGTACAAACAAACCGATACTTCCAAAAAGAATCATCGCCAACGTCAACTTAAGTTTCGACATATTTCCTCTTCCTTCAACACTATTCCAACATGCTTATATAAGTACAAGAATACTTTTGCGAAAGAAATGTCATTGCCCGGTGAGGTGCCGCTGACTGCGGTGCATATCTGTTTTTTCTTGCACCGTTTTCCGGTTCAAGAAGGACATAGAACTCCATGTCCATCACCAAGATTACGCGCCTTATGAGCCAACTCGTCCACCAGCAGTGTTTCATGTATCTTTTCGGGGGCGTTTGAAAACGTCAGTGCTTAGTTCCTGTTCTTTAGGAACTTATGCACCGCTACGTTTGAAATCGCACGAGAGTATCCCCCGAAAAGATACTGAAATCACTAGCGGTGGACTCAAACAACTCAGCGGCGCGTTGCGTGATGGACATTGGAGTGCTTGTCTTTCTAAGAACCGGGGTGTCAGCGAAAAAACAGATATGCACCGCAGTCAGCGGCACCTCACCGGGAAAACGACATTTTTTCGCGAAAAAGCACGACAACCAAAAGGCTATCGTGCATCATACCAGTGTTCTATATTGCCACAAACCGGACACTCTTTGTGTTCCGACACACGGCCTTCTCTATCTGTCTTTTTTCCTTTTGGAATCAATTCCGCACCACAGATAAAACACCGTTCAATCTCTTTCTCTTTCATTAGTGTAACCTCCGCCCATATTCGTTATCATTCATTCTACATGATTTCGACATGATATGCAAGCGAAACAATTACAATAATGGAATCAGTAAATCAACAGACTTCCAATTTGATAGACCAGCGTCGCCATAGCCCATGCCACTCCCAGCTGCAGTATCAGCGCTCCTACCGTCCATTTCCATGAATTGGTCTCACGCTTCATAGTTGCAATCGTAGCGGTGCAGGGAATATACAGCAAACAAAAGACCATCAGTGCATAAGCATTTAATGCACCAAAACCGTTCTCACCCAGTAAGGCACTCATTGTCGCCATACCTGCTGCAGAACTGATGTTGGCGATTCCATAAAGAACCGACATACTGGATACTACGACCTCCTTGGCAGCAATACCGGCAATTAGAGCGACTGCCACCTGCCAGTAACCAAGGCCTGCAGGTTTTAGAAGCGGCACCAGCCATTTTCCTATGATTGCTCCAAAACTATCCTGCATCTCTGTTGCCATACCATGCGGTCCAAGATTTAATACAAACCATAAAATGATAGATGCAATAAAAATGACAGTTCCGGCTTTTGACAGATAATCCTTGATTTTTTCCCAAACATAAATAGCAATCGTACGGGCATTCGGTTTTTTATATTCCGGAAGTTCCATAATCAAATTCCGGACATGTGTTCCTTTTGAGAAACCTTTCACTGCCAATGACACCAGAATGGCTACCAAAACGCCCAGCACATACATAGAATAGGCCGCAACCATGGCATACTCCTGAAAAAACATCTGGGAAAAAACAACATAAATCGGCAATCGTGCACTACATGACATAAATGGAATAACGAGAATCGTCCGTTTTCTATCTTTCATATCTTCCAGTGCACGAGATGCCATAATCGCAGGCACTGAGCATCCAAACCCTAACAGCATCGGAATAAACGCACGACCGGACAACCCCAATTTTCCCATAATGCCATCCATCACATAGGCAACTCTGGCCATATAACCACTGTCCTCCAAAATCGCCAATGCCAGAAATAAAATAAAGATATTAGGCAGAAATGTCAGAATACCTCCAACACCTCCAATGATTCCATCTACAACCAATGAAATCAGCCAGTCTGCAACATGGTATTGCTGCAATCCCTGTAATACCCACGCTCCAAAAGCTTCCACCGCAATCTCAAAGTATCCTTTTAACCAGTCTCCAATGGTGAAGGTCAGGAAAAATACCAGTGCCATGATACACAAAAAAATCGGTACACCCAATACCGGATGCGTCATCCAATGATCAATTTGATCTGTTTTCGCCATCTTTCGACTTTTTCCTACAACCGTTTCTTCCATGACTTCATCAATAAAATCATATTTTTCATTGATAATCTGTGTTTCCAGGCTCTGACTCAAAATATCATCCACATCAATCGGATACTGCTTTAATATCTCCGCATCAAAATCCAGATATTTAATCGCATGCCAGCGGACATTCGGAATATCAGGATAAGATGCCAGCAAACGTTCTGAGAGAAGATCTATCTGATCCTCGATTGCATCCGAATATACCATAACATGATCCAGATGATGATCATGACTGTGCCTGCTTTTCTCCATGTGATAATGGTGATGCTCCAGCATGACCTTTTCTGTTTTTTCCTTATGATGTGCAATCGTGTGCATCAGGATATCCAGTCCTTTTCGTTTCCTTGCTGATACCGGAACAACCGGAATCCCCAGCATCTCCGGAAGGCGGTGCAAGTCAATCTCCATACCCCGCTCTTCCACAATATCCATCATATTTAATGCCATTACAACCGGCTTACCCAGTTCAATCAACTGAAGCGTCAGATAAAGATTGCGTTCCAGGCATGACGCATCCACAATATTGACAATCACGTCAACTTCATCTTCTAATATGTATTGTCTGGATAACGTTTCTTCCATCGTATAGGAAGTCAGACTGTAGATACCTGGTAAATCTACCAGCTTAAAAGAGTGATTATGATATTTCATAGCTCCCTCTTTTTTCTCAACTGTTACCCCGGGCCAGTTTGCTACTTTCAGTTTTGCACCGGTATACGCATTGAATAATGTTGTTTTTCCACAGTTCGGATTTCCAACAAAAGCTACCGTAATCGGTTTATTCATCCTGCGTTCCTCCTTCCTCACAGACCGTTTTACTCTCCTTAACTGTAATACCGGCAACAATATCCCGGCCTATGGCGAAGCGGGTTCCCCGCACCAGTATAATGGAAGTTCCGCTTTTTTTCTTATTCATTAACCGAATCAGCGTACCGTTGGTTAACCCCAGTATTTCCAATCGTCTCCTCGTCTCTTCTAACAAAGAGAGTTCCTGTACCCGGTATTCCCCGCCGATTTTTCCTTCTAATAGCGTCATATCTCTTCGTCCTTTCAAAAAGGAAAAGGGCTGCCCAAAGCGACAGCCCCATAAATTTCCATGATTATGCGTTTGCTTTTCCAACAGAACCAAACAGTTCCATCTTTTCCAGCGTCGTAGCCTTAATCGCTTCTACGCCCGGAAGTAATAACTTACGAGGGTCAAAACCTTTACCCTGAAGGTCTTTACCTTCTTCGATATATTTACGTGTAGCAGCCGCAAATGCCAACTGACATTCTGTATTAACATTAATCTTAGCAACGCCCAAAGAGATTGCCTTCTTGATCATGTCTTCAGGAATACCTGTACCGCCATGTAATACTAATGGCATATCCCCTGTTAACTGCTGAATTGCATCCAATGTTTCAAAGCTTAAGCCTGCCCAATTCTCCGGATATTTACCATGAATATTACCAATACCTGCTGCAAGCATAGAAACACCAAGATCAGCAATTTTCTTACATTCTTCCGGATCTGCACATTCACCTGTACCAACAACTCCGTCTTCTTCTCCACCGATAGAACCTACTTCAGCTTCTAAAGAAAGACCTCTTTCATTACAAATAGCAACTAATTCTGTTGTTTTTTCTACATTCTCTTCAATAGAAAAATGAGAACCATCAAACATAACAGAGGAAAATCCGGCAGCGATACATGCTTTACAACCTTCATAAGAACCATGATCTAAATGAAGCGCTACAGGAACTGTGATATTCATCTCTTCGATCATTCCTTTGACCATACCTACAACGGTTTTATATCCCATCATCCATTTACCAGCACCTTCTGATACACCTAAGATTACTGGGGATTTTGCTTCCTCTGCTGCCATTAAAATTGCTTTTGTCCATTCAAGGTTATTGATGTTGAACTGACCTACTGCATAGTGACCGGCTTTCGCTTTGTCTAACATTTCTTTTGCGGAAACTAACATGTTTATTCCTCCTGTAAATAAAAACTAATAGTATTAACCTATCCTATTTTAACACGTTCAACAGATTTTTCAATTCTTTTTTCATAGTTGAACGATTAAAATCGCCATAACGGTAGAAGAAGTAGCCGGAAACGCCACCGGATTTACGTCCCGTTTCTATCTGTCTCTTCAGGATATCATTATTATCTGCCCACTCTGCCGTATTATTCGTTCCTGCTTTGTATGCCGGAATACCTACATACAGGGAAACCGGACTACCGGTCAGCAGTGTCGTCCATTGCGATAGAACAACATCATACGAATATGCTCCATTTTCAAATCCCCAATAAATCTGTGGGCAAATGTAATCAACATAAGAGTCACTTTGCACCCAGGTATCTACATCTACGTAATACTGAAGATCACTTCTTAAATTTGTCAGGTTCGCCGCCGGACTGATACCAAACCTGCATTCTTTGTTAATATTCTTGATTGCTTTATGTACTTTTTTCACTAAGGTATTTACATTATTACGTCTCCACTGAGCAATCGTCATAGGAGTACCGCTGGCTTCTTCCACATAAGTTTCATATTCCTGAGCATCAAATGATGTTTCAACATTTGAAGTTGAGAACGTAGGATAGAAATAATCATCAAAATGGATGCCATCTACTTTATAGTTTGTCACAATTTCCTTAACGCCATTCACAACTAATTTCTGTACATCACTACTAGCCGGATTGAAATAAATCTGCTTATTATAAGCAAGTACATTTCTCTTTCGTGTATCGTCATCCGATTCATACCAGATTCTAGCCTGATTATCTTCCGATAAAGCGCCGATTGCATTGGCCACACTGCCGGAATACGTACCGGTTACCCGATATGGATTCAGCCATGCATGGATATCCAGTTCTCTCGCATGTGCTGCTTCTACCATATATGCCAACGGATCATAGCCCGGGTCAGCACCCTGTGTTCCTGATGCATATTCTGACCAAGGATAATACTGGGATGAATATAATGCATCTGCAAAAGGACGAACCTGTACGATGACAGCATTCATATTACATTCTACACAACGGTCAAACATGGTATTGACCATGTTCTGAAACTCTTCTTCCGTTTTCACATTGGAACTAAAATCAAGATAGGAAATCCACATACCACGAACCTCTTCCTCTGTGGTTATGATGGTATTGGTATCATCCGTATGATTTGCATTGGTATCTGTTGCAAATTCGCCTTTAATCTTAGCCGTATTAGAACCGGCAACCCATGTATAAGTAAATCCCAGACTCTCCGCTACAAACTGAGCCGGAACCATGATATATGTCTTGCCTTCCTGGTTCTTTCTCTTAACGACTTTTGCCGGCATAACCTTCGTAACGCCATTAACGGTAGCTTTTTTACTGCCAACCATCATCTTCACCGTCTTACTGCCATACGTAAGATTGACAACTTTGGTACTACTATCATATTTATAAGTCGCTCCGATAGCGGTTTTGGCGAATGCATATTTCGCAGAAACCATATTCACATCCTGAATCAAAAGACCACTGATTGGCATCGATACTTTTGTTCCGTTTACCTTAAGTATTGTCTCCTGCCCCTGTTCGGTATTATCTGATGAATCGGCAGAATTGCTGACCGTGATACCTTTGGCAATAATATTGGCAGTTGCATTCTGATTATCCCATTGATACTTATAACCCAATGCTTCCGTCACAAATTGTGCCGGTACCATGTAATAGAAATACTTCGTCTTTACATTTACTACTTTTAATGCTTTTGCCGGCATTTTTACACTTTTGCCATTTACCGTTGCCTTTTTGGCCCCCAGTGTCATTTTAATGGTCTTATCGCCCTTTGTAATATTTAACGTTTTTGTCATCTTGCTATACTTAACGGTTGCTGCAATCGCCGAATTTCCAAAAATAGCTCTTGCGGAAACCATATTGGTATCCCCAATCAGGATACCCGGCATGGTAGAGGATACGGCAATCCCATTTAACGTTGTCTTCGTTTCCGGTCGGGTATACTTACGGGTCTTACCTGCATAACGAAGAATCAGCCCGCTGGCCGTCTCATTCATGGCACCGGTCAGCTCTACAGTCTGAGCTTCCGAATTATAATAATAGCCAATCCCCAATCCATCCGCGACAAAACGGGAAGGAACACAGATGACCGTTTTCTTAGCTGCAACATATTGAACCTTATGTGGCGCAACAGGCATCGTTTTCTTATTACCATTTACATATGCATTCTTACTGCCAAGTGTCATAACAACCTTATTCGTGCCATAACCCAGGGTAAGTGTGGCAGTCGACTTGTCATATGTAGAAGACACTAACAAATCAGAGTTCACAAACAATGCCTTATATGGCATCATTGCATAACCATCTTCCAGCAATCCCGGAGTTTTTGACAAATCTACTTTTATACCATTCACGGTTGCTTTTAATCTGCTGTCCGTGTAATCCTTCGTCTGCCCATCAACTTTGATTTGCAATCCTGCAGCGGATACGATATTGACAGTTCCCAGCAACATCACAAACGATAGTATCAAGGCTAATATTTGTTTTCTTTTTTTCATATTATGCCTCACTTCCAATCATTATTTTTGTTCATTATAACACATGTCATTGTATTGTCAAAAGCGATTTATATTTACTTTTTTGTTTTTTTCTGTTACACTGATAATAACTTTATGGATAAATATAGAAAGAGGAGGAAATTCCGATGAAAACATTAAAAAGAGGCATCATCACAACCTTTGTATGTGCTGCTATGGTTGTACCTACTATCATGCCGGCCAGTGCAAAGATTACTGTTAGTATTGAAGATCCAAAGGCAGGCGAAGGTATCCAGCAGGCATCTTTAGGTGGAACTGCAAAAGCAACTGCAGTATCTGTAACAAATGCAAAAAAACAGATTACATTAAAGAAGGGCAAGAAGAAAAAATTAAAAGTAGCGGTAACGCCTTCCACTGCCAGTCAGAAGGTATCTTACAAATCTTCTAAGAAAAAAGTAGTATCCGTAACGAAAACAGGTGTATTAAAAGCACGTAAAAAGGGTACTGCGAAAATTACCATCAAGACACAGGATGGTTCCAATAAAAAGTGTACGATTAAGGTAACTGTTAAATAATATCGCAAAATACGCCCCGCGGTCTGCTACTGACTGCGGGGCGTTATTTTTATTCCATTGCAGGATTGAAATCAACAATGGTTCCTTCTTCAATTTTCAGTATACGATTACAGATTTCAAATGCTGCACGCTTATGGGAAATCGTAATTAACGTGCAGTCCGCCATATCGCGAAGATTCTTGAGCAGACGTCCCTCTGTCACTTCATCCAATGCCGAGGTAGATTCATCCAGAAGTAAAACCGGCGAACGACTTACCAAAGCTCTGGCAACGGCGAGACGCTGTATCTGTCCTTCCGATAATCCATGTCCTTTCTCTCCAATCACCGTATCCAGGCCCATCGGCAATGAACGGATAAAGTCTTCACAACAACTGATCTTAATCGCCTGCTGCAGCTCTTCTTCAGTTGCATCCTGATTGATAAACATGAGATTTTCCCGAATCGTACCGCTTAGAATAATACTGCCCTGCGGCACATAAGCAAAGAGTGGACGTACCGCTTTATCTACCGGTATACGGCTGCCGTCCCTATTTTCCAAGAATATCTCTCCCTCATCCGGTCTTAATACTCCCAGCAATAGTTTTAACAAGGTACTTTTACCAATCCCGGAGACGCCGCCAATCGCAACAAAATCTCCTTTTTGAATGGTAAGATTAGCATGCTCAAATACCGACTCCATCCTCTCTCCATAACGGAAGCTCAGGTCAGAGAAGATAATCTTTTCCATATTATGATACAGTTCATCGTGTTTCTGCACCCCGGTATTCACAAGCGGTTCTTTTGGAAGCTGTTCCAGCTCAATGATTCTCTCTGCAGAAGCCAGCATGGCATAATACTGCGGCATTAAACTGGACAGGGAAGAAAACGGCGACTGCACCTGGTTAATCAATTGCAGCACTGCGGTAAGAGTGCCAAAACTAATCGTATGCATCAGTAAACGGTATGCGCTCCACACCAATGCATACAAGTATCCCAGGCTGAAAGAAAAAGAAATCCCTGAATTCGCAATGACACTGACTTTTGTCCGTTTCATGCGAATACGAAAATGATCCTGCTGCAATGCTGTTGCTTTTTCATTCATCTTTTTCTCCACACCAAATACTTTGACAACCAGAACATTGCTTACAATCTCCTGAATAAAGGAGCGGACTTTTCCGTCGGCTTCCTGCATTTGCTTATGCATCTTCTTCAGCCATCCGCGAAACACATTTTTTATTAACAGCAACAACAGCCCTGCCACTCCAAACAACAGCGCAAAGCTTTTTTCCAGGTAGCATAAGACTGCGAAGGCAGCAACCAGACGTGTCACCAGACCAATGGTGTTCGGCAGAATCCCGGTAACAGCATCCCTGACAACATTCACATCACTGGTACACCGGTTTAGAATCTCTCCACTGTGATAAGACGAAATACTGATATAGTCTCTCTCTAAAATCTTCTCCAGCAAATGGGACTTATATGCAATCTCCAGTTTTCCCTGAATATATGCGGATATGTAATTACAAACAAGGCGCAGCACAAGCTGAAGCACGATAATACCCAGCAGCAACAGCGCCCGGCTGATCAACTTACTAAGGTCACCTGACGTCGCTCCATCTATCACACCACGGGATGCCAACGCCAAAACAACGCCACAAACAGCAAAAGCCGCATTTCCCAATACTAAAATAAAGATTAGGAAAAACTGGCTTTTCGACTGCTCATATATCCAATGTAATGTTTTCTTATCTTTCATTCTTATCCTCTACTGCGCGATTTCTTATTGAACATATAATATATCTTCCGGGCAACCTGCATAGGAAGGCTCCTGCATATAAAATACAACTTACGCAACCCTCTTGACCAAACCCATATATGTTCATACACTACATACCATATATTATTTGTCTCACACCATGCTCCGGCGTGGGTAAAACGTTTTACCACACCCAGCAGCTGTTCATGACGGACTCCTTTTTCAACCTGGGTCTGATGATCCCCACACATATTATAGGTTCCATCTGCATTCACTTTCACGATCCGGTGCAAAACATATTGTCCGTTATCTCTTTTATAAAGAGGAATATCATACTTTTTCAACGTCCCATCTATTTTCCCCAGAACGACTCTGTCTTTTCTGTGTTGTAATAACGGCATCATACTGATGCCTGTACTGGTCAGCGTTACTTCTCCCCCATTTTCTAATACTTCTAACATAATCGGAGATAAGTCCTCTAATTTCACTTTTTGGTTCATACTACCACCTGCTATTCTAATAAACTGGCTTCTTTTAATTTACACACAAATTCGTGAATATCTTTGCCTGCTGTATTCTCAGATACATCATAAGCATCCACAACAAGATCCACAAGCTGCTGTTCTTCCTTCTCCTCCAAAAGTGCTTCCCACAAAAACGCTCCCACTTCATTTAATGTGATAATCCCATTAAAATCCAGGCTTGCTGCTCCTACCGGTACTACTACACTGTTGCCTGCTACTTCACGCAGCATATATCCTTCTTTAATCTTCATGTTGTATAACCCCTTTACTCATAGTATCATAAGCGACCTGAACTGCCTCATCGGAAATATTACATCCCATCCGGTAGACCGGAATCTGACAAAACAGCTTATCCAGTACATAAAACAACTTTTTCATTCTCTCTTCTTCGTACGGTCTCAATGTTTGATTCAATAACAAAATCAATCCTTCCCTGGCATCGATGCGGCGAATCCAATTTGTTTCTGCCCGCTCCAAAAAAGTGATTCCCTGCAGAGGAACCATCTCATTCCTGTTCAAATCCGTCTTGCCGCTCCACGGTGTTCCACAAGCATAAAACTTATCATCCCGATACCGAATCGCCGGTTTATCATCATTCAAAATATATGCCTGTTCTCCAAAATGATCTAACCACAGAGAAGTATGCGTTGACTTGCCCGTACCGGAAGGTGCGGAAAACAAATATGCCTTCTCATGAACTACGACGGCAGAAGAATGTAGTAACAGCCCAATATAATCAATATACGCATAATAAAACTCAGAACCTGTCCATATGTACTCACACTCATCCAGCGACAAATGCGGATTTTCTTTCTGTTTTTGTTCCAGGTATTCCTGCGTAAGAGAAATGATAATATCAGGAGTTGCCTGATTGTCATGCTGTTCCTCTTCTGATAGTTGATAGAGCCTTGCCTGTTTCTGTAAAGTAGGGTATTTGGGCTCCATCTCTACTAACAAACCTGCAATCCGGTATAGCCTCATATGTATATCCTCACTTCTTCTTCAATGTTATGATTATACTAAATTTTTTAGCTTTATGCAACCTACACAATCAGCATTTTCATTTTTCCGGCTTTGTTTGTACATATTGTATCATACCGGGTCCCAACACCGCTGTTGGCCGGGCAAGGAAGCCGTGTTTCTCGTAAAACTGCTCTCTTCCTTTTGCACACATCAGATCCAGCATCACAGTAGTATCTGCTATCCCCATATCTGCAACCCTGCTGCGCAGTTCATCCAAAATCCTGCTGCCAACGCCTTTACCCTGTGCCTCCGGCAGCACGATCAAATCTTGAATATAACAAATAACGGCTCCATCTCCCACCAAACGTCCCATACCAACCGGTTTGTCTTCATGATAGCCACATAATACAATCAGGCTGTTATCTAACGCCTTTTTCGCCTGTTCCCGCTTCAGTTCCGGCCATCCGACCTGCTCTCTGAGGTGCAGGTAAGCATCTACATCGATCTGTTCCTTATACAATATTTCTCCAGCTTTCATCTCATTCTACTTTCTCATCTATATCTTTCATTCTAACGTTGATATTGTATACAGACACACATTCACTTGTCAATCTTCGTTTACTTTTAGTCCGTAAGGTGCTATACTGAAATCGGTGTAGGGGTACAATAAATTGTGAAAAAAATGTGATATCGATGCAATAAAACTTTTGATTCCTGCATTAACTTATCAGAAAGGACAGAGACACTTCATGATACAAGACAATTTAATTGAGCGGATTGCCCATGATGATATGGCTGCTTTTGAAGAACTGTATCGTGCCACGGACAAAACCGTTTATGCCTATATCCTTTCCATTATCAAGAATCCGGAAGATGCGCAGGATATCATGCAGGACACTTACTTAAAGATTCGTTCTGCTGCCCATCTTTACCAGAATCAGGGGAAACCCCTGGCTTGGATTTTTACCATCGCGCGGAACCTGTGTCTAATGAAAATGCGCACGAATCAGCGTGTTTCCGATACTCCTCTCGAAGACTTAGAGGGAACGGCTGAACTCACATCTTCCGGCGATTTTCATAGCGAGGATCGCATTGTATTAGAGGCTGCTTTGCAGATACTGTCACAGCAGGAGCGAGAGATTGTCATGCTCCACGCAGTATCCGGTTTAAAGCATCACGAGATTGCTTCAAGCTTATCGCTTCCACTCTCGACCGTGTTATCCAAATACAATCGCGCTCTCAAAAAGTTAAAAAAGAATCTAACAGAAAGGGAGTAAAGACGATGACAAAACTGAATATTGAAGAATCGCTTCGTAAAAGCATCGCCGCTGAAACTCCTGATTTACTGGCTTCCTTGGTCGCAACACCGGTGACGAAGCTGTCCGAAGCCGATTACATTGTGAAACAAAGACCAATCGAGAAACACCGGCGTTCCTATCGCTGGACAGCTGCTTTTGGCAGTGTTGCCACAGCATTCATGCTGTTTCTGGTTGTCATGTTACATGTAAACACAACAAAGGTGGGGCCTGTTCCGGATAATCCAACGGTACGCAGCACCATACAACCGGCTACTGTGGAAACCATAGTCACTTTGGATGTTAATCCAAGTATTGAATTAACCGCTGATGCCGATAATACATTGATTGATGTATATCCGTTAAATCAGGATGCCGAACAGGTTGTATCCTCACTGGATTTTGAGAATGCTTCTCTGGACGATGCCGTCATCTCCATTATGGAAGCAATTGCCGATAACGGTTATTTAACGAAAAAACAAAATAATTCGATTTTGGTTTCCGTCGACAACAGCGATGAGATGAAAGCTGATGAAATAAAAACTACTATCACGGATGATATTCATCAGGCCATCAATAACAAAAATATCAACGCTACGGTTTACACACAAAATGTTACCAAAACCGAGGACTTGGTTGAGTCAGCTGAGAATTATCAGATTTCAGTTGGCAAGATGGAGTTGATTCAGAACCTGGTCAAACAAAACGGTGATTTATCTCTTGACGAGCTTGCTTCTTTATCGATTCGCGAGATCAGTAGAGTTGCAGAAGAAAACCATGTAGCAATGTCAGATATCGTGACCTGCGACACGACTATGGCAACACCGAAAGTACCGGAAACAGATACCGACAAGACGACGTCTTCTTCTTCGGATACTTCAATGGAATCAACTGCACAAACTTCTGTTGTGGCAAACGACTATGAGTTACAGGGTTCCAAGACGGAAGCAGCAACCAGCGCTCCGGCTGAAAAACAACCAAATGGCAAACCGACCGATGCCAGCACAGCACAGGTTATTTCTCAGGATGAGAATGCTCATGTTAAGCCGGCGAAAACGGCAAAACCGGATCATTCCGATACCCAGAAGCTTCCTTCTACGGAAACTTCTACAGAGAGTTTTGAAATTACGGATTCCGATTCCGAATCCGGTGAAATAATAGAATAAACTTTCCTCCTAATATAACAAGAGGGTGTTTCGAAATGCACATTCTGAATTTCGAAACACCCTCTCCTTTTTATTCTATTTGCTGCTTGAAGGTTTCAAATGCAGCCGGAATTGCAACATTTTCAGCCAGCTCCTCCGGGACGACCCATCGATAGGTATCTTCCTGCAACATCGTCCAGTCTGTTGGTTGCGTTTGAAAACAAACACGAAATCCTGTCATATGCCACTCCACATGGGAAAAAACATGTTTCCCTCCATCCAGCGAAGTAATGACATAATCTGTGATATTCTGCTCTTCCAGCCATTGCTCCACCTGTCGTTTCTCAAGCTTTCCTTCCAGATTAGGGAATTCCCACAGGTTTGCCAATAATCCATCCGCTCCTCTTTTATGAAGCAGTATCTCCTGACAATATTGCAGAAGTAATACCGTCTTCGATTCGATTCTTCTGGCTTTCTTCGCCTTCTTCACCGGAATCTCACCGGTTAATTCCTTTTGAAACGCCATACATCTCGTATCCCAAGGGCATTCTTCACAATGTGGTTTTCCGTTTGGTATGCAAACCAATGCTCCCAATTCCATCAATGCCTGATTAAAATCCGACACACGCTCTACCGGCAGAACTTCCTGCAACGCATCAGAAACCATGCGTTTGGTTGACTGCTTTAATACATCATCATAACAACCCTGCAAACGCATAATAATCCGTAAAACATTACCATCTACTGCCGTAACCGGCTGTCCGAAAGCAATCGACGCTATCGCCCCTGCCGTATACTCGCCGATTCCCGGCAACTTCAATAACGTTTCATAATCATGCGGCATTTCCCCATGATATTGTTGCATAATAATCTGTGCTGCTTTTTGAAGATTACGGGCCCGGTTATAATAACCGAGCCCTTCCCATAGTTTCATCAATTGTTCTTCTGAAACACAAGCCAGATCCGCAACGGCAGGCAAAGCTTCCATAAAACGATAGTAATACGGTTTCACTGCTTCTACGCGCGTCTGCTGCAACATAATCTCCGATACCCAGATACGGTATGGATTCTTATCTTCACGCCACGGCAATACCCGGGCATTGTAATCATACCAGTTTAATAATGCTGCTACTATTTCAGAATCCAGTCTCATAATGATTATTCACCAAATACCGCTTTGTAATCTGCCTGGAATTTCGCAATACCCTGATCTGTTAAAGGATGTTTTGTCATCTGCTTGATAACACTGTAAGGAACTGTTGCAATATCAGCACCTGCCAATGCACAGTCTGTTACATGGATTGGATTACGAACACTTGCTGCAATAATCTCTGTATCCAGCCCGTGAACAGCAAAGATGTCAGCAATCGTACGGATTAAATCAATACCAGGAGTAGAAATATCATCCAAACGTCCTAAGAATGGAGATACATAAGTAGCACCGGCTCTTGCTGCAAGCAATGCCTGATTTGCACTGAATACTAACGTAACGTTTGTTTTGATTCCTTCTGCAGATAACGCTTTACATGCTTTTAAGCCTTCTTCTGTCATAGGAATCTTAACTACCATATTCGGATGAATCGCTGCGATTGCCCTACCTTCTTCAATCATCGTAGGAGCATCTACCGTCGTTGCTTTTACCTCACCGCTGATCGGACCATCTACAATGGATGCAATCTCTGCGATAACCTGATTAAAGTCTCTTCCTTCTTTTGCAATCAGAGATGGGTTGGTCGTAACACCACAGATTACGCCCATGTCATTTGCCGCTTTAATCTCTTCTACATTTGCTGTGTCAATAAAAAACTTCATTCCTTTTTCTCTCCTTTTATTACATATGTATTTCTTAATAACTATATATCATAATAGCACATGAGTACTATTAATGCTATCTTTTCTTAACAAAATTAATGATCTTCACTGCCCTGACCATAATATGCATTGGCACCGTGTTTTCTCAGATAATGCTTATCTAATAAGTATTGTGGCTCGCGTTCCACTCTCGGATTTAGCGTCATGGTCTTGTACGCAAGCTCAGCAACTTTATCCAACACAACTGCGTTGTATACAGAGCCCGCCGGCGTCTTTCCCCATGCAAATGGTCCATGATTCTTACATACGATACCAGGAATCGCCATAACATCACGGTCACCGATAGTTTCAACGATGACATTACCGGTATTTAACTCATATGCTTCATCAATTTCTTCCTCAGTTAATGCTCTGGTACACGGAATATCTCCATAAAAATAATCTGCATGAGTCGTACCCAGAGCCGGAATATCCATACCAGCCTGTGCAAAAGTAACAGCCCATGTTGAATGAGTATGAACCACTCCCCCAATCTCAGGATACGTCTTGTACATAACCAAATGCGTCGCCGTATCGGAAGATGGTTTCCATTTTCCTTCCACTACATCTCCTTCCAGATCCACTACTACCATATCCTCTGCGGACATTTCCGCATAATCCACACCACTCGGTTTGATTACAACCAAACCGGATTCCCGGTCAATACCACTTACATTACCCCATGTGTAAATTACCATTCCTTTTTCTACTAGTTCCATGTTTGCTTCATATACTTCCTGTTTTAACTGCTCTAACATCCCTGTTCTCCTTTCATCTGCTCCTGTTTTATATTCTCATCGCGGATTCCCGCACAATTAACTCGGCTCGATATTGATATTCAGGCCGTTCAATACGTCCTTCTATCATATCAATCATACATTTCGCTGCCCTGATTCCCAGTTCCTGTTTCGGATGTCGAATCGTTGTCAGCTTCACATCCGACGACACTGCCAGACCGGAATCATCAAATCCAACAATCGACAACTCCTGTGGACAGGCAATACCATCATTTCGCATTTCATCTATCATTCGCAATGCAACTTTATCATTATAACAAACCAATGCAGTCGGTCGGTTCTGTGCCGTCACAATCCGTTTGCGGTAATCACTCAGATAAACGCCCTGGTTGTCACTGACATATTCGCCCAAAAACTCTTCCCGTACCGCTACTCCATATTCCCTCATAGCTCTCAGATAACCTGCCCTGCGGTGAATTCCCTGCATATCGTCAACTTTAAATACTGCCGCAATTTCCGTATGTCCCAAATCCAGCAAATATTTTGTCTGCTGGTATCCGCCTTCTTCGTCGTCCACAGAAACGCAGGCAGAGTCATAATTGCGATATTTCGTATGGATCGTCAGGCATTGCTTCACTCCCGAGGAAAACATATCCAGGAAAGATTTTTCCAACCGGTTTCCGGCGCTCTGACAAGGTTCCACAATCACACCCTGTATCATAGGGTTTTCCGCTATTCGCTTCAAACATTCCTGTTCCACTGATAGTTGATTGTTGCTGTTAAACAATAGCAGATTGTACCCACGTTCCCGGAGTTCCTGCTCGATACCACAGATAATACTAGGGAAAATATAATCAGATATGTACGTCGTCAGAACTGCGATGTTCTTTTGTTTTTTCTGTGGCAGGATGCCGGAGAAGAAACTTCCTTTTCCTCTGACTTTTCGAATATACCCTTCCTGTTCCAGAGTTGCAAGTGCCTGCCGAACCGTATGACGACTCACACAAAACTGTTCTGCAATCTCTGTTTCCGCTGGAAGCTGTTGTCCTGCAGATACCTGTCCCAGGCGCATCTGATTACGATAATACTCTTCCAGTTCTTCGTGTTTAGTAGCCACTCCACCACCTCTTTTCTTCAACTTGTCCGTACTAATTTGTATTCATTATACAACTTCTCCTTCTCTCATGCAAGAACTTTTTCTTGTCAGGTCTGTTTTTTTGTATTATAATCTGTTTATCAAGCAAATTATGAGAAAACAAGGAGGTATTTTTATGCTTACTACACGCAATTATGAATTCTGGTTCTTCACCGGAAGCCAGCTCTTGTACGGACAAGAGACATTGAATCAGGTAGACGCCGATACGCAGAAAATGGTAGACGGACTGAATGCAACCGGTCTTCTTCCATATCCGGTTGTCTATAAGGGAACTTTAAAATCTTCCGAGGAGATTTTGACAGGCTGTAAAGCTGCCAATCACGCCGATGATTGTGCCGGCATCATTACCTGGTGTCATACATTCTCCCCGGCAAAAATGTGGATTCACGGATTAAAGGCACTAACAAAGCCATTGCTTCACTTACATACCCAGTTTAACAAAGAGATTCCATGGGATTCTATCGATATGGATTTCATGAACTTAAATCAGGCTGCTCACGGAGATCGTGAATACGGTTATATCGGAGCCCGCATGGAGATTCCACGAAAGATTATCGTTGGTTACTGGGCAGATGAGAAGGTTGCAAACCAGATGGCTGACTGGATGGACGTTGCCGTTGGTTACTGCGAATGCCAGACTTTAAAGATTTGCCGTTTCGGTGATAACATGCGTGATGTTGCCGTTACTGACGGTGATCGCGTAGAGGCAGAGATTCGGCTCGGTTGGACTACCGATTATTACGGAATCGGTGATTTAGTATCCGAAATGGAGACCATTACAGAAGCCCAGGTAGATGCGATGATGGATGACTATCGTACGCGTTATGATTTTGATCCTGCGGCAGATATCGACTCCATCCGCTATCAGGCTAAGATTCAATGTGCTCTGGAACAGTTCATGAAGCGTGGAGGTTATACCGCATTCTCCACCAACTTCCAGGTATTGCATGGCATGAAGCAGTTACCGGGTCTTGCCTGTCAGGATATGATGTATAAAGGATATGGATTCGGTGGCGAAGGTGACTGGAAAATCGCAGCCATGGTTCGTATCATGAAGATTATGGCACACGGAAAACGGACTTCCTTTATGGAAGACTATACATTAAACTATGCTGGTGAGGACAGTGCCATTTTAAATGCCCACATGCTGGAGGTGTGCCCGACAATCGCCGAAACCAAACCGGTTATTGAGGTACACCCATTGGGTATCGGTGACCGCGAAGCTCCTGCACGTTTAAAATTCAAGGGATATCAATCAGGACGCGGTGTTGCATGCTGTTTAAATGATATGGGTAACCGTTTCCGTCTCATTGTTCAGGAAGTAACCTGTGTTCCTTCCAAGGATATGCCAAAACTTCCTGTTGCATCAATCCTCTGGAAGCCATTACCGAATCTTGAAACTGCGGCTCATGCATGGATTCTCGCCGGCGGCGCACATCACACCAGTTTCTCTATGGAGCTGACTGCTACACAATTGGAAGACTGGGCAGAAATGATGGGTATTGAATGTGTCATCATCAATGAAGATACCAATATCCGTAATTTCAAGCACGAATTAAAATGGAATTCTGTCGCATACGGAATGAAGTTGTAATATAACCTATAAAAAGGAACATCGCACGATTGATGTTCCTTTTCTTATTTTTCATTATATTCTATTAATCGCTGAAATCAGTGCCAGAATCGTTGCATTGATAATATCATCATGCACACCGGCACCCCATACGATATTACCTTCCGGATTCTGGATTCCCACATAGGCAACCGCATCAGAGTTAGAACCAACACGAAGTGCATGCTCCTCGTAGGAGAATACAGAATAATTCAGGTTACTATGACGCATAATTGCATTGTTTACAGCATCTAAACGTCCATTTCCTTTACCGTGGTAAACCTTTTTCACGCCATCTTTTTCAATCGTTACTTCTGCAGAAATTCCACCATTCTCCTGAACAAAATGACATTCCATCAGTTTGATATGATCCTCACGGTTAATATACTCCCGCTTGAAGATATCCAATACTTCTTCCGTCTGCAATTCTTTGTGCTCATGGTCGGATACGTTTTTCACCGTATATCCAACATCTTCTCTCATCTTTCCAGGTAAGTGGTAGCCAAATTTTTCTTCCAATACATAACCGATACCACCTTTACCGGACTGACTATTGATACGGATAACATCTCCGTCATATTCTCTGCCCACATCATGTGGATCAATCGGAAGATATGGAACGGTCCAGAATTCACGTTCTTCCATCTCACGCCACTTCATACCTTTTGCAATGGCATCCTGATGAGAACCGGAAAATGCTGCAAACACTAATTTACCCGCGTACGGCTGACGCATAGGAACTTCCATTCGTGTTAAACGCTGATATGCATCTACGATTTCCGGAAGATTACCAAGTTCCAATTCAGGATCCACACCATGTGTATACATATTTAACGCCAGCGTTACGATATCCACGTTACCTGTTCTCTCACCATTGCCGAACAACGTACCTTCGATGCGGTCTGCACCTGCCAGAATACCCAATTCCGCATCTGCCACACCACAGCCACGGTCATTATGTGGATGCAACGATACAATAACATTCTCACGATTATGCATATGCTCACACATGTATTCAACCTGGCTCGCATACACGTGAGGCAATGACATAGACACCGTAACAGGAAGATTGATAATAACCTTCCAATCCGGTCTCGGCTGCCAGATATCAATCACAGCATTGCAAACCTCTAATGCATAATCTACTTCCGTACCGGTAAAGCTCTCCGGTGAATATTCAAAGCGGAAGTTACCTTCTGTCGTTGCAGCAAGGTCCTTCAACATCTGCGCACCATTCTTGGCAATCTCCAGCACTTCTTCCTTGGACTTTTTAAAGACCTGCTCACGCTGTGCATAAGAAGTCGAATTGTAGACATGAACAATCGCATTTTTACATCCCTCTAATGCTTCAAAGGTTTTCTTGATAATATGCTCTCTTGCCTGTGTCAACACCTGAACGGTTACATCATCCGGAATCATATCCTTCTCAATCAAAGTACGTAAAAAGGTGTATTCCGTCTCAGAGGCTGCAGGAAATCCTACTTCGATTTCTTTAAATCCAACCTTTACCAGATATTCGAAAAATTCCAGTTTTTCATCCAGACTCATCGGGATAATCAAAGCCTGATTACCATCGCGAAGATCTACACTACACCACTGCGGTGCTTTCTCTATGTACTCTTTTTGTGCCCATTTTAAGGACTGGGTTGCAGGCATATAATAGCCTCTCTTGTACTTGTTTACATTTTTCATATTGATTTACCTCACTTTCTTTCCAGCTGTTCCCCGGAGCAGGTTTTTCATCATAACATAAAAAACTTCCACCTCCAGGATAAACCAAGAGACGGAAGTTGTTCACTTACGCGGTACCACTCTTATTTCATACGAATGTATGCACTCAAACGGATACGAATCTTATGATCTTATATCCTCCTACGCTAACGGTTAGGCTCCGTCTCATCCTACTGCTCTTCCTAATTCACAAAAGCGGTTCAGCGAGCTACTCGGAGGCGAGTTCAAACATTTTTCCCAACTGCTTCACACCAGCCAGCAGCTCTCTGCATGTTCCAAACGTTCTACTATTCCTCGTCACTGTATTTGTATGATATTGATAATCTAACATATAAACGGTAGGTATGTCAAATGTTAATTTCATATGCTATAATAAAGTCAGAAATATTATGAAAAATGAGGGACACACATGGATCAATACAAGGGAATTTTATTTTTTGACTACGACGGCACATTAGTGGATGATGCTGCTGGTATTTATACACCAACGCAGCTTTCTCTTCAGGCGATGGAGCAGGCCCGGGCAAACGGATATTTACTCGTACTGGCAACCGGAAGAACCATGGCATACATACAAACCTGTCCATTTACATTCGATGGATACGTTTCCACGAACGGAGCCTATGGCGAACTGCATGGCAAAGAACTATTCAACGATTATATTGCACCGGCAAAACTACATGCACTATCCGAAGAAATGAAAACCAACAAAATTGCCGCTATCTTCGAGACACAAAAATGCAGTTATTGCACCAACCGTTCCACACCATTAGTGAATTCCTATATTCAGCAGTTTAAATTGAATCCGGATATCTTTGTATCAATTCCTGCTGATTTGATTGATACTACGCCAATCAACAAGGTATTTGCCATTGCCGATGATGACAAGCAGTTAAAGAAACTGAAACAGGATTTTTCCGGCCAACTGGAAATCGAGTTACTCTCACTTGGAACCTATGCCGATATCACTGATTACCAAATGTCAAAAGGTATCGGTGTACGCAAATTCTATGAAGCACTCGGCATTCTCCGCGAAAACACCTATGCCTTCGGCGACGGCATGAATGACTATACCATGTTGCAATGTGCAGGTCACGGAATCGCTATGGGCCGGCATATGGAACCATTAAAAAATGTGGCAGACTATATTACGAAGACCGTTGCCGAAGAAGGCATTGCCCACGCTCTACAATACTACCACATTATTGAATGATGATTGTTATATGAATTCCGATGCGACAGCCACCAAAAGGCACAACACAACTGTTGCAATCAAAAAGATATCCCAGTATTTCTGTCGTTTTGGCCGGCTCACACTACCATCCTCATTTACTACAACAGGCTCTCCGGTTCCCAAAAACCAGTCCCTGACCTTCCACATGGTTCCATTTCGTTTTGCGATGAAATACAACAGCAAAATGGTTAACAGCAGTGATACAAATGCCATAGGAATGAGTACGGCAAATGTCATACCAACTGACAGATTATCCACCTGCTCTTGTGCCTGTCTGGCAGTTTCTGCATATCCCGGCTGCATCATCTGAAAAGAGCTCATAACCGAGGTTCCGTTAATAACCAGATGAATCAGCATGGAAGACCAGATGGAACCGGTCAATTCTACTACCACGCCCATCAGAAGCGCATACAGAAACGCATACGGAATCTGGGCAAAGTTCATATGCAGAAGTGCAAAAAACAACGATGCATACAGAATCGGGCGAAACGAGGAATCTTTCCTGCGATATCCACCTTGAATCACACCACGATAAAGCAGTTCTTCCGTAAACGCCGGCAAAATAGCTAAGATCAATAAGGCCGGCCCCAGTCCGTTTTGCAGTGCCGTATCAACAGTATCATCCAGACTCACCTTTGAAAATAAACTGGATAAATAAGCAAACAATGCACAAAACGGTTCACTCACGAATGCCAGTATTACTACCTGAACTACCGTCATCAGAGAAATCTTATGAAAATG
Source organism: Lachnospiraceae bacterium (assembly GCA_051878935.1). Classification (GTDB taxonomy): domain Bacteria; phylum Bacillota; class Clostridia; order Lachnospirales; family Lachnospiraceae; genus CANQDT01. The sequence goes on from JBJELB010000013.1 coordinate 61,274, forward strand.
CAGATCCGGCACATTGCGAAAGCGACCTGCTGCAAGGTAAAGAAACACAGTCAGCAGCATGATTCCATAGCTCAAGCAGGAAATCCACGTTACATCGGTCAAATCCAGTATCGCTGCTAACACAGAAACCAGAAACTGGACTCCGACCATTATCAGACAAAATGCGTTGATTTTTTTCATTCTTATTTTACTCTTCTTTCAATGCAATTGCTTCTATTTCAATCAGAACATCCTTTGGCAAACGAGCTACTTCCACACAGGAACGTGCAGGAAAATTCGTTTTGAAGAATGTCGCATAGACCTCATTTACTTTTGCAAAATCATTCATATCTTTAATAAATACTGTAGTTTTTATTGTGCTGTCTGCACTTGCACCGGCCGCTTCTAATAACGCAACCAGATTTCCGATTGCCTGAGTCGCCTGCGCTGTAATGTCACCTTCTACCAATTCACCTGTAGCAGGTACGATTGGAATTACCCCTGATGTATAAACGATTCCATTTACTTCTACCGCCTGCGAATATGGTCCGATTGCTCCCGGAGCCTTGTCTGTTGCAATAATGTTCTTTGTCATAATACCTTAATCTCCTTTTCTGTCATTTCTATTTTATGTTCTTTTAAAAGGCGCCCAACGGCACGCTTAAAAGCATTTTTGCTGAGTCCAAACTCTTCCATAATGAGCATCTTATCACTCTTATCCGTCACCGGGATACTGCCACCACATTCCTGAATATGCGCATATACCATCCGGCTGTCCTCTTCCATCTGAACATATGCTTTTTCCCGCAGACTGAGGTTCATTTTCCCATCATCCCGGACATAAGAAACACGTGCTTCTACCACATCTCCTACTTGAATCGGACGGAAAATCTCCCTGTTCGGTATCATTCCATAATACTGCTCATCTACCGCCACAAAGGCACCCATATCCGGATTCACACGATATACAACACCGGTTACATGATCATTTTTCTGATAAGAATGAGATACCGATAAAAATCTCTCAATCCGTGTCGACGCTGCCAGGCGGTTCGTATTATCAATATACAAACGAACCAGATACGGTTTTCCAGCCTCAACTTTACCTTCTTTGAAGGGAAGAAATAAATCTTTTTCCAATCCCCAATCCAGGAAAGCGCCTATTTTAGTTACTTCCTTCACTTCCAATCGTGCTATCTCACCGAGCACTAATTTAGGACGCATAGTCGTTGCAATCAGCCGGTCTTCGGAATCACAATATACAAATACTTCTACCTCTGTTCCGAGCTTAGCATCATGTGGTACCCATTTCTTCGGTAACAGAATGCTCTCTTCTGTTTTCCCCGGTATATCATTCAGATATACACCATTTTCTGTTTGCTTTACTATATATAGTGTTTGGATTTCTCCCAGTTTAATCATTTTTCTTCCTGCCTTTCAAAACTACGGCTGCAAACAGTTCTCCCTGTTCATTGCATAACTGGACAGTAACACAATTGTCTGTCCTTGTCAAATGAGGATAGACCACATCTCCATACATGGCTGCCTTTTTATATTCTGCTCTCATTTGTTCTATTACAAAATCATCCGGAATTGCTTCCATCGCCATTTCTATGTATTTTTCATTATTTACATGCCCATTCGTATCAATAAATGATTTCAAAATGGTGATTGGTGGTAACGTTTCCTCAGGCTCCGGCAGTATTAACTTACGTTTTCCATATTCCATATCCAGTTTTTCTGCATAAGCATATGGAGCAACCGCCTCCTCCGTAATTCTCATCGGCACCCCTTTGTCTGTATCCATATGAAACCAGATCGAATAGGCACGGGCAATGGATACTCCCTGTTCATCAATGATTTGGAAATTACGATATGCAAAGAATCCTTTGAAATCATAGGGCCATGTCTGCACACGAAGTATTTCTCCCAATCCCGGATTGCGATCCACTTCCACACCCCAGGCCGACAAAAGCCATGCACGATGGTGTGTTGCCATATACTCAATCCCTCTTCCAAGCGTTTCCGACTGCTCGGTGGAAGCATCCTGAAAATAATGAATGATCTGCGGTAACTCTACGCATCCGGTATGCGCAAGCTCACTATATCGAACTGTTCTTTCCTGTTCAAACATCCTATCCTCCTAACTCATACGGCGGATAATCGTATTCGCCTTCTCATATACATCATCTGCTGCTTCCTCCAGGAAAAAGCTTCCATCCCGGTACAAAATCTTTCCGGCTATCATCGTCATCTTCACATTGGATTTACTTCCGGCATAAACGATATTCTTCGCAATATTGTTCATCGGCTGCATATTAGGCTGATGCAGATCGATCATAATCATATCCGCCTGTTTTCCCTCAGCCAAACAATCACAATCATATAGCTGCATCGCATGAGCACCACCCACAGTCGCCATATAAAGCACCGACTCTGCATCCATAGCCGCTGCATCCATTTGATCCACTTTCTGAAGTGCGGTTGCCAGGAACATCTCACGAAACATATCCAGACAATTGTTGCTGGCCGGTCCATCCGTACCGATCGCCAGACGGATGCCCATCTCCTGCATGTGGGTCAACGGTGCAATGCCACTCGCCAGTTTCATATTGGAAGCCGGATTCGTAATGACAGCTAATTGTTTCTCTTTGAAAATCTCCAAATCCTGTTCTGTCATATATACACAATGGAAACCTCCTCCACCGTGTTCAAACATACCAATCTGATTCATATACGCTGTCGGTGTCATGCCATAACGCTCGATACAGCCTGCCACTTCCTCTTTGGTTTCAGAATTGTGTGCATAGACCGGAGCCTGATACTTCTGTGACAACCTTGCAATACCCTGCATCAGCTCAGGCGATGTGGTATATTCTGCATGAAATCCCAGCTGGTAAGAAATCAACGGATGATAAGCATTATATTTCAGATATGCTTCTTCCACCTCTTCTATCGTACCGCCGAAATTATTAATGCTTTCACAGAACACGGTACGGAAACCGGTATCGACCGATGCCTTTGCACCATATGGCACATGGAAATACATATCAAAATCGGCAGTGATGCCACTTGTTAAATACTCCATATAGGCAAGTTTTGATAAAGTATAAACATCTTCCCCCGTAAGCTTTGCTTCCATCGGGAAGACCTGTTTTTGAAGCCAATCCTGCAATGGCAAGTCATCCGCATAAGAACGCAAAAAAGTCATCGCCGAATGCGTATGCGCATTCTTAAATCCGGGCATCAGGACATTCCCCTGTGCGTCAATATTCTGATCCCATGCGCTCTTTGCCGCTTCTTCCTCACGCGGTCCCCCCACATAGGTAATCTTATCATCTTCTACCCACACTTCTCCATGTAAAATGCTGCAATCCGTCTGCATACTCAAGATGCGACTATTATAAAAACGAATCTTCATCCTGTCATTCTCCTATCTTTCCTATTTTCTGAATGGAGACCGTCAGCAGCTGACGGAATAACGGTGCGACACGCGCTGCTGTTTCTCCCACTTCCGTATGTGTCAGCGGTTGATCTGTCATGCCGCATCCCATATTGGAGATACAGGAAATTCCACACACACGCATACCCATATGCTTTGCAGCCATTGCTTCGCAGGCAGTACTCATACCCACTGCATCCGCACCCAGGATACGACACATTTTCACTTCCTTCGGGGTCTCAAAATTCGGACCGGACAACTGAATATAGGTACCTTCCTGTAATTTGATGTCACATTCCTTTGCAGACTGACGAATCAATTCACTCAATTCCCGGTCATATACCTCACTCATATCCGGAAAGCGCAGTCCATACTGTTCAAAATTCGGACCAATCAACGGCGATGGTACAAAATTGGAGATATGATCTGTAATCAGCATAAAATCGCCGGCTGAAAATTGCTCATTCACCCCTCCGGCAGCATTCGTAAGAAGCAGGCGCTCTGCCCCTATCTTTCTCATCAAGCGTACCGGCAATACCACATCTGTCATCGAATAGCCCTCATAGTAATGTACCCGTCCCTGCATAATCACAACCGGGACCTCTCCGACATATCCAAAAATATAACGTCCTTTGTGGCTATCCACGGTAGATACCGGAAAGCCACCAATCGAACGATAATCAACGATTCCTTCTATCCGGATATCCTCTGCGAAATCACCAAGTCCTGTTCCCAGAACAATCGCAACTTTCGGAACAAACGGCATTCTGTCCTTAATACTCTCATAACAATATTCCAGTTTTTCCTGTGGGGTCATCCTCTTCCCTTCCTTTCTGCGAAAATAGTCGTCCTGCCAAAACAAGCCGGACGACTATCCTACACACTATGATTAATTTAATATGATTCCATAAATGGTTACAAACTCTTTATCCTTCTCATTGATCTGAATCTTAATTTCATTAGAACCTGACATAGAGTATCCGATAATGTTTGCCTTATCTGTCGTTTTCTTCTCATCTGTTTGCCATTCATCCACTTCCTGTCCATTCAGAAAAGTTTTAAAAGAACCACCGTAGTTTGCTTCACAAGCATACGATACCCCTACCAGGCTTTTCTTTGTCTCATAAGTATACACATTATTTTTCTTTTCATCCATGTTTTCTAATGGAATCAATTGCAGATCTGCGAATTGTTCTGAATCCTCATACAATACGGCAGGTAATCCATCATAAATCTCACGTCTCTCACGAACGCCCTTATCAATCATTGTTTTCAAAGTATCATAATATAGCTTATATCCGGTATCATTCGGATAGAATTCATCAACCGTTAACTGAGAATTAGTTAAACGTGACTTTTCAAACGCCTGACACATATCAATATATGGTAAGTCATAGTGTTTGAATAATTCTTTCATCTCACGAACCAACTTAGGACTATCCTGCATCATGTTGGAAATCAACGGCACAATCTCTGCTTTCGGACAAGCCGTATGAATCCGTCGAATCAGTGCTTCATAACAGGCTAAAAACTGTTGCGTTGTCATTTCCTTTTTATCATGGCTACCATAACTCAGGAAAATAACATCATACTGTTCATCATCCTCATTTCGAATATATTGATACAATCCCTGATATACATTAATGCCATACGCGGATAAATCAACAGAATCAACCGATGATTTGTATCCACGTTTAAAATACGATTCCAACAAATCTTTCCACCCGGTATTCGGATTCTGGCGTCCCTGCTGCTGTGCAATCTCATCACCCATGACCGCCATCTTAATCCCTTCGCCCGCGCGCAGCTTATCATAAAAATTATATTTTGCTATACGTTCTTCTTCTTCGCGCTTCTCCTGCATGGTCTTTTCCCATTGTGCCTTGTCCTGCTCAGACAGCTGTGATGTCTGGCGATCGCCACTTTGGGAATCTTTAAGAATAATCACTGCAAGCAGAACAATTACAAGACACACTAATGTAATAAACAGAATATTACGCACTTTTCTTCTTCTCATCTGATATGTTGTATGTTGTTTCATATTTCTCCCCTCAGCCTTATTCTACTGCAATGATTTCATTCAAACTCTGATCTTCTCTCGGTGCATACACAAATGAAATCGTCTCAAAATCCTCAATCACGGACAATGCATCGATCACCGTTTCATCATATACCAGAAACGCCTCATATGTACCGTCTTCGTACTGAATCTCAACTGAATGATCATCGATAAAACCATCAAAAACTCCGGTCGCCCTCTTTTGTTTCTCTTTCGGAGCATCATTTTTATCCGGCTTACTGTCATCCACATCCTTCGGTTTCTCTGTCGTCATCTCCGTATCCGGTAACTCTGTTGTTTCCTGCGTAGTCGCACTTGTCGTCCTCTCGGTTGTCGTTTCCGTCACAGGCTGCTCTTTCTTACCACATCCATATACTAACAACATTCCCATTGCCAGTAGGACCCCGGTTATCATAATCTGTTTTCTCATAGCCAATTCCTCCTCGTCCCATCTAGTATAAAATCAAGCCATTTAACTCTGTTGAATCCTGATATTTCGGATCAATCTTCAAGGTAACTTTATTGGTTCCCTTCAGATTGAATCCAACCAAATCCGCTTTCTCTACATCCAATTTGCGGTTACAATCAATCGTTTTTATCTTCGTATCATTGATATATACATCAATCTTTCCATCCACATATTTCTTTCCCTGATAAGAGACACCAATGTTCGCCTTCTCCGTTGTAAAGGTATAGGTCAGCCCGGAATGATTCATTCGTTCCGTAGAAACAACCATCGGAGCACCAATCTTCCTCGTCTCTTTATACAGCGTCTTCTCGTTTTGTTCTTTCACGACTTCCCGCTGCTCCACAACGCCATTATCAATCAACTTACGAATGACATTGAAGTATATCCTATATCCAATATCATTTGGATGCATCCCGTCTCGTGTCATCTCTTTGACACTGTACTCAGACTGTTGGAATGCGGTTATCGCATCGGCTACCGGATAGTCATAATATTTACCCAGCTCGTCCACAACCTTGGCATACTCTTTTGCATCGCGCAGCACACTTTCCTTAACCAATATCAGTTCCGGATAATCACAATTCGTCTGAATCTGACGGATCAAAGCCTCATAAAACGCACGATATTCCTTAAGTGACAACGTATCTTTGTCATTGAATCCAAAGAATAAGAATACCATATCATAGTCTTCCTTATCACGCTGTACGAAATCAGAATAACATTTGAATACATCCCAGTCGTAAAAGGTATAGGAATCAACATTGCCTTTTACACGATATGTCTTCTCCAAATACGTCTTTAAACGATCCATCCATCCGGTGTTCGTCGTATACCGGCCCAACTGAAAGCCGATATTATCTCCGATGATACAAAGACTAATCTCGCCTTCTTCATTGAGCTTATTGTAAATATTGTAATGATCCAATCGTTCCTTTTCTTTTCTGCGTTCTTCCAGTTCCCGTTCCCAGTTATCCCGGTCCTGCTGGCTGATTAGTTTCTCCTGTCGGTACATTCGTAGCGATTCATATCCCACAAGCCCCACAATCAAAATCAGCATCACAATCAGGCTGTTTTTAATGAACTTTCTCTGTTGTTTCTCTTTCATCATAACCCCCTATCAAGACGCACTCTCCAGTTACCATATAGTATACTCCATTTTTTATTTGAAAACAAGCAGAAAGACATGCTAATGCACGTCCTCCTCTCTCATGATATATCCCAATAAAGCTTCACAGCCCTCTAAAACATCCCGATAAGTCGTTTTGAAATCGCCCGTATACCACGGATCCGCAATCGACGCTCCCGGGCGATTCGTGTAATCCAACAGAAGGCTAACCTTGCCCTCCGTATCCGTCCCTATGATACGTGCCAGATTGCGAAGATTATTCTTGTCCATACAGACAAGATAATCATAAAATTCACAATCCTGTTTCGTTACCTGAACGGCACGTTTCCCTTTGCAGGAAATACTGTGCTTCGCCAACTCTTCACGTGCCGGCGGATAGACAGGATTACCTATCCCGTTCCATATCTCTTCTGTGCTGGTCGCAGCGGATGCGATATGAAACTGCCCGGTTAAACCGCGGGCGGCGACCAGATCTTTGAAAACAAATTCTGCCATAGGGGAACGGCAGATGTTGCCGTGGCAGATGAAAAGTACTCTAATCATATATTTTTAACTCCTAACTTATCTCGGTTTATCTTGGTTTTTCCTTATTTTTAGGGCATTTGCGCACTTTTTCAGTCTGTCGACCATTTTCCCATTTCTCGGATTTTTTCGGCATATCTCGGTATGTTTCTTCCACCAAATGGTCTAAATATTGGTCTAAATCGGACTACTTTTTCAAGTTTAGACCATTGGTGTTTTTGGGTCTATTTGTGGAACAAAATTTTCAAAAACTCACAGACCACGCCTGATTTTTTAGACCATTACCGATTTCGGCAAATGTTAGAAAATATTTGCCTGCCACCAATGGCTGATATTTGCAGATTCCTATGAAAATTTAGACCATTTCATAGACCACTCTTAAACACCTTTTAGACCACAAGTTCCTTCAAAGCCTCATGAATACTGACTTTCTTGTATGGTCTAAACTTAAATAGCTACCGTTTTGATGGTCTAAACCGACTTTCTAAATCTGTCCTTAGAATCCACTTTCATACCAAGCTGCTTCAACTCTGCATCAGCCTCTGCCTGCTTACGAGCAAGCTTCTCAACTTCCTCTCTTGCATCATCCAACTTAAGATGTGTATAGGTATTGAGAGTGACACTGATATCCGAATGTCCCATCAGATACTGAAGCACCTTCGGATTCATTCCCGACTTCGCCATATTAGAAC
>JBJELB010000014.1:0-18486 GCA_051878935.1 Lachnospiraceae bacterium
AGAGGAAATACAATGGGAAGAATAGTACGAAAAACCAGAGAACGTCTGGGTTTGATCAAACATGGCTATTTGGGGAAAAAGAAATATATTGATTATCTGGAAGAAGAGATTCAGCCCCATGTCATCATACTGGAATCACAGCATGGACGCTCACTGGATGGCAATATGTATTACATCGCCGGAGAACTTGCTACGAATCCGGTTTATCAGGCATATCATATCTATCTGAGTGCCACACCGGAGAAAGTGGGAGAGTTTCAGCGGAAATTGAACTGCTGGATGGGAGAACATGCAGCAAAACGTATCCATGTAGTAAGTACTGTTTCCTATACGTATTACCGCATCATGGCGACTGCGAAATATCTGTTTAATGATAATACCTTTGCTTCTTTTTTTGTGAAAAGAGAGGAGCAGATCTATTGTAATACCTGGCATGGTACTCCTTTGAAAACGCTGGGGAAACGGATTGGTGCAGATGCTTATTCGATCGGAAATGCACAGCGCAACTTCATTTGTGCGGATTATCTGCTGTATCCGAACCGTTATACGATGGAGCATATGACAGAGGATTATATGATAGAGAATCTGGCTACGGGAGTAGCATTATTCGCAGATTATCCAAGGAATGATGCTTTTGGAAACGGAGAGCGGGAGGCAGAGATACGGCAGGAATTAGGTTTAGAGGATGCAAAGCTATATGCCTATATGCCAACCTGGCGAGGTAATCTTGCTCATATGAAGAGCGAGCAGCAGATTCAATATATTATGGAATTGTGTGAAGAGCTGGAACGGAAACTGGGAGATGATGAGTATTTCTACGTTCATCTACATCCGATTGTTGCAGCCTCTGTAGATATTTCCCAATATCGCCACATAAGACTGTTTCCGGTTGACTATGAAACATATGAATTTTTATCTGTCACGGATGTGTTGGTGACAGATTATTCAAGTGTCTTATTCGATTATGCGAAGACAGGAAGAAAGATGATTCTATATGCCTATGATGAAGCAGTTTACCGAAAGGAGAGAGGATTTTATCTGGATTTAACAGACTTGCCGTTTCCGATTGTTCGCGAGCCGTCCGAATTACTGAGAGAGCTGCACTCCGGCAAACAATATGAGGATGCTGCTTTCTTAACAGAGTTTTGCCCGTATGCGGGAGAGACAGATACAGCGCAGATATGCCGTCAAGTGATCCTGGGTGAAGAGACAGTGACCACAGAGCTCCTGCCGGATAACGGTAAGGAGAACGTTTTGATTTTTGCGGGAGATCTGGCCAATAATGGAATTACGACGGCTCTTTTGCAGTTGCTAGAAGCAGTGGATGTCAAAAAACGAAACTACATTGTGTGTTACACAATTGAAATCGTGAGACCACACAAACAGATATTAAAGCGGCTTCCGGAAGGTGTAGCTTATCTGGGCTATAATCTGGTCCGCTGCCGTAATCTGCATGATACGATCGTATGTAAAGCTTTCACGAAGAATCCAAAAGCCGAATTCCATAAGGTCCGCCCTATCTATGAGAAGACGCTCTCTTATGACCGGAGACGAATAATCGGAGATGCGCGTATCAATCATGCGATTCAGTTTAGCGGATATGATATTGAAACGATACTGATGTTTTCCACCTTTGACTGTAATACCGTGATTTATGTGCATAATGATATGGAACAGGAGATTGTATTAAAGCACCTGCAGAAATGGGATGTGTTGCATGAGGCATATCGAAGCTACCGGAAAGTAGCTGTGGTAACCAAAGATTTAATCCCTTCAACCAGTCGCATTGCAGATGGCGGTGCTGAGATTTATGTTGCCAGAAACCTGATTCATCATATGAGAATCCGTGAACGTTCGAAAGAAGCACTCCGTTTTGATAAGCAGACAAAAAGCAATCATTCTTTTGAAGCTCTGTGTACTATGCTGGATTCCGGCAAGAAAATATTTTTGAATGTGGGACGTTTCTCGCCGGAAAAAGGGCAGGAACGGTTGCTGTATTGCTTTGCACAGCTCCATGAAGAACGACGCAAAATGGGAAAAGAGGATATAGCACTTGTCATTATCGGCGGTTATGGAGTATTATATGATAAGCTTGTGGAAATGGTCAGACAGATGGAAGCCGCAGATGATATTTTCCTGATTAAGGGAATGTCCAATCCATTTCCGCTGGTGGCGAAATGTGATTATTTTGTACTGTCTTCTTTTTATGAGGGATTTGGGCTTGTTTTAGCGGAAGCAGATGTGTTGGGGCTTCCTTGCATTTCTACTGAGATTACCGGACCGGCAACCTTTATGCAGGAGCATCATGGAACCATGGTCCCGAATGACGAGGAGGGAATCTATGCGGGGATGCAGGCCTGTCTGGAAGGCCGGGTTCAGGCAATGCATGTGGATTATGACCGATATAACCGTGAAGCAGTGCAGGAGTTTGAGAATCTATTACACTAGGAGCTTGGGATGAAAACATTAGGATATCTACTGTATGCAGGAATCTATCAATTGTGTCGATTATTTCCTGTCAGGGAGAAACAGATTTTTTGTGTGATGACGCATGACCCTTCCGACGGAAGTAACATCGGAAGAGTGGTGGCATATATCAAGGAACAAGATCCGACATGCCGCGTCTACAAGATGACAAAGCGTGATAAGAGAAAGCCACTCTCTTTTTATCTTTGTATGCCATACCGTATGGCCCGCAGCAGTCATATCTTATTGGATAATGTCTTTTTGCCAATGGCATATATGAAACTACCGTCACAAACAAAAGTCATTCAGCTTTGGCATGGAACCGGAACTATCAAAAAGTTCGGTCAGGATTCCAATGAAGGGCTCCTGAAACAGCAGGAACGGATGGCGAATAGTAAGATTACTCATATGACAGTCAACAGCACTTATTGGAAACACATTTATGCCCATGCATTTGGTATTCCGGAGGAGCGTATTATAGCGACCGGACTGCCACGAACGGATGTCTTTTTTGATGAGGCAGGGAAAAAGAAATTGCTTGCGGATTTTTATCAGCAATATCCGCAATGCAGGGGAAAACGTGTCGTACTGTATGCACCGACCTTTCGGGATGCGCAGCAGGATTGCCCGCAGCTGCCTTTGGATACGGCAGCTTTTATACAGCGGCTTCCGGAAGATTGTGTGTTGCTTCTCCGTTTGCATCCTCACGTAGCGGAGGCGTTTGAGGCCCAGCATTCCATACAACAGACAGAGTCATCCGTGGCAGAACGTACCATGGATGCTACCGGTTACGGGGATATTAATGGTCTGCTGGTGGTAGCGGATGTGCTGGTTACGGACTATTCATCTATTATATTTGAGTATTGCTTAATGAAAAAACCGATAGTATTTTATGCATATGATTTGGAAAGCTTCTCGGAATCGGGCAGGGGATTTTATGAAGATTATGAGAGCTTTGTTCCCGGACCGGTTGTGAGAACGCAGCAGGAGCTGGCAGATTGTTTGTCCGGTCTTGTGGCAGATGAGAAAAGATTACAGACATTTATAGAACAAAATTACGACTTCCTGGATGGGAAATCAACAGAAAGGGTAGTGGAATTATTCTGATGGAGCGTTATTCAGTGATTCATGAGAAAAATCCAAGAGAAATCGTATTATTACGTGGCAGCGGCTGCAGATGGCGCCGCTGCACATTTTGTGATTATCATTTGGACTATAGCAGGGATATCGAAGCAAATGCACTTTTGAACAGGGAAGTGTTATCCCGTGTTACCGGAATCCATGAACATCTGGAGGTAATCAATTCAGGAAGCTTCGTTGATCTGGATGAGAAGACAATGGAATACATTCAGGGAGTCTGTGTTCGGAAACGAATCAGAACGATACATTTTGAATCACACTGGAATCATCGTGAGGCCATCCCGGCACTTCGGGAAGCCTTTGCAGAACTCGGTGTGACAGTAAAAATAAAAATAGGTGTGGAAACCTTCGATGCCCTGTACCGGGAAGAAATATTGAAAAAAGGAATTACAGAGTCCGAACCGGCATTAATCGCAGCAGATTTTGACGAATGCTGTTTACTATTCGGACTTCATGGTCAGACGGTTGCATCTATGAGACGGGATATAGAGACCGGACTGGAATACTTTGAGCGCGTATGTGTGAATATCATGGTTGAGAATTCAACGAAAATCAAACCCGATATGAGAGTCATAGAACAGTTTTGTGAAGAACTCTATCCGGAATATATCGATAATCCGCGAGTGGACATTTTACTGGAAAATACGGATTTTGGAGTAGGAGGAGAAGAATATGTCGAATGAACTATTATTGGTGATAAACCTTGTGCTGACATATCTGGCAGTTGTTTTATTTTACCGTTTTATGGGAAGGACAGGATTATATTTATGGACGGCGCTGGCGACAATTCTGGCAAATATTGAAGTTCTGATTCTAATAGATGCTTTTGGCATGCAGCAGACATTAGGGAATATCCTGTTTGCATCTACTTTTCTGGTAACGGATATCCTAAGTGAGATGGAGGGCAGGAAATATGCCAATCAGGCGGTACGGATTGGTATCGTGTCCAGTATCGTATTCGTATGTATCAGCCAATATTGGCTGTTATATCAGCCAAGTGAAGCAGACTGGGCAATGCCTGCGATAAAGTCGGTTTTCTCTAACATACCGAGATTAATCATAGTGAGCGGTGTTGTATACGCTATTGTACAGATGTTTGATGTGTCTGCGTATCATTTAGTTTGGAAACGGACAACGGAATGGTTCGGAGATTCCAGAAAGGGTCTTTGGATTCGTAATAATGCATCTACATTATTGTCCCAGCTTCTGAATACCGTTTTGTTTACCTTTGGAGCCTTTTATGGGGTATACTCTATGGAACAGTTATTACAGATTTGTTTGTCAAGTTATGTCATCTGTATTGTGACCAGCATACTGGATACACCGGCAGTATATGTAGCTAGACGGTTGGGAACCCGTGTAACTGAGAAATAATCCATACCTTTTTGAAGAAAAGAGAAAATTGCTATTGATTAATTGATAAAATATGTTATAATGAACGAGTAAGAGATTTTCATATATTTGAATCCTCTCCCCCTCATTGGAAAACAGTTCGGTGCGATACGAGCTGTTTTCTTTTTTATGCCTAAAATAAGTTGTGCCGCCCCGCGGCTATCACCTGTCCCTATTCGTAGTTTTTGGCTGACACCCAGGTTTTTAGAAAAACAAACACTCCATGGAAATCACGAAACGCGCCATTGACATGTTTGAGTCAACCGCTAGTGGTTTCAGTATCTTTCTGAGGTACATTCTCATTCAGTTTCAAACGTAACGGTGCATAAGCTCCTGAAATACAGGAGCTAAGCACCGACGTTTTCAAACGACCTCAGAAAGATACTTGAAACACTGCTGGTTGACGAGTTTTGTCACAAGGCGCGTAATCAAACGTGATTGAAATGGAGTGTTATGTTTTTCTTAAACCTGAAAAGGTGCAAGAAAAACTACGATAGGGGCAGGTGATAGCCGCGGGGCGGCATATTCCTACTATTTATTTGCTAATATACTTAATATCTGGTTGCTACGTTTCAGGAAATTTTTCATACCCTCAGCATTTAACGGCTGGTTTGCCAATAATGCCAGGTCATATAGCTGTTTACAAATTAAGTCTGTATTTTCTCCCTCTTCATGTTCACATACATACTGCACTAATTCATTATTTGCATTCAATACGAGAGTTTCATTTAGTGTAGCACCGAACATAGTCGGATCCATTCCTGCCATACCGTACATTTTCATCATTTCTGCCATACGGCGACCTTCTTCAGAAGAGGTAATCATAGAGGAGATAGATGCGTCTTTTAATTTCTCAACCTTAACTTCCAGTTTGTCATTGTTGACCGCTTTACGGAACAGGCTGGTCAGCTTTTCTGTGATATCTTTTAATTCCTCTTCGCTGGCTTCTTCTTTGAAGTTATCCGTTAAGTCAGCATCGATACGCATGAATTTTACATTTGGATTGCGCTGCTCCAGATGTGTGATGAATGGAGTATCAATGTTGTGTGTTAATAATACAGCGTCTATATGTTCCGATTTGAACATATCAATATAGCTTGCCTGTGTTACTTCATCGGTTACATAAAAGACTTTGTTCTCATAAGTTTCTTTTCCTGCCTCCAAATACTCAGGAAGAGTAATATAGTTTCCCTCTAAATTCTTAAACAAGATATAATCTTTCATCTTATCATTGAATTTATCATCCTTCAGACAACCAAACTTGATAAATGGTGAGATATCATCCCAGTATTTTTCATAAGATTCTTTATCTGTCTTACACATACCGGATAATTTATCAGCCACTTTTTTGGTAATATAATCAGATATTTTCTTTACGAAGCCATCGTTTTGTAGTGCAGAACGGGATACATTTAATGGTAAATCAGGACAATCTATCGTTCCTTTTAATAATAAAAGGAATTCCGGAATGACTTCTTTGATATTATCGGCGATAAATACCTGGTTATTATATAATTTGATGGTTCCTTCGATAGACTCATATTCGTTGCCCATTTGTGGAAAATAAAGAATACCCTGTAAATGGAATGGATAATCCATATTTAAATGAATCCAGAATAAAGGCTCTTTAAAGTCCATGAAAACTTTACGATAAAAAGCCTTATATTCCTCGTCAGTACAGTCATTTGGATGCTTGGTCCAAAGAGGTACCGTATCGTTAAGAGGCTGTGGTCCCTCGTGTTTGTGTTCACAGGTGCATTCATCGCCATCCTCGTGGTCGTGCTCACAGGTGCATTCGTCACCGCCTTCATGGTCATGTTCACAGGTGCATTCATCGCCATCTTCGTGGTCGTGTTCGCAGGTGCAGGTATCATCTTCTTCGTCTTCCGGTGTATCCAGATTTGTTAAGTAGATTTCTACCGGCATGAAGGAGCAGTATTTACAGATGACTTCACGTGCACGCATCTCGTTGGCGAATTCTACAGAGTCTTCATTCAAGTATAAAGTAATTTCGGTACCGCGAATCTCACGATCCCCTTCCTCCATGCTGTAATCAGTGCCACCGTCACATTCCCAATGAACTGGGGCAGCACCTTCTTTATAAGATAATGTGTCGATGGTAACTTTGTCGGCTACCATGAAAGCGGAATAGAAGCCAAGACCAAAGTGACCGATAATCTGATCATCTCCGGCTTTGTCCTTGTATTGATTGAGGAAAGCTTCTGCACCGGAGAAAGCAATCTGATTAATGTATTCGTTTACTTCATCTTCTGTCATACCTAAACCGTTATCTGTAAAGGTAATGGTTTTGTTCTCTGCACTGACAGAAACATTGACCGCATATTTGTTGTCTTCCGGTTCTTCAAATTCACCGATCATGCTGAGCTTTTTCAGTTTTGTAATAGCATCACATCCATTTGAAATCAATTCTCTCATAAAAATGTCATGATCGGAATACAACCACTTTTTAATAATTGGAAAAATATTTTCGCTGTTAATTGACAAACTTCCTTTTTTACTTGCCATAACCTTCATCTCCTTATCTTGTTTATATCACTATGCAACCTATGATAATACCGGGAGAGAAATAAGTCAAGAAAAAATTAGCACTCACGAAATGTGAGTGCTAATAACGAAATCAATATTTTTTCAAAAACTCTGTCATTGTAAGAATTTCCGGTATTTCCACGTCTAGAACGAGAAAATCTTTATCACCTGTCAGGAATACATCGATTCCTTCCATAATAGCGGTAGCCAGTATTGGGGAATCCTTTGTATCACGCATTTCCGGAAACACATCCAGATTCAGTTTTTTTGGTGTATAAACAAGTTCAAACGGCAGTTCCAGAAAGAAACGGTCAAGAAATTTTCTTTTCTCTGGAAATTTCCGATCCGTCACAAGTCGTAGTTCTTCAATCACATAATCACAAACAACAATCTGATGGTTGTCCGTCAGCCGTCTCGCCAGCTCCCTTGTCTGTGGAGATGGAAAGAAGATCACAGAGATGAAAATGTTGGTATCAAGCATTACCCGCAAATCAATACCCCCTCACTTCTTTCCGAATCTCTTTCATGTATTCCTGCATATCATTCTCTGTCTGGAAACCAGCTTTTTCCGCCTCATTGGCAAATGCTTCTTCAGCTCTTTTGAATGCCAGCATAGCAGAATTTTCAAAATAGAATCTTCCATTTTCCTCTAAAATTACAATTTTGTCACCTGTTTTTAGTTTCATTTTATTTCGTATGGATATTGGAATGGTAATTTGTCCTTTGCTGGAAATCTTTGCTACTTCCATAATCATCACCCTTTCGCAAATATATACTTGGTCTTCTTTACTTTCTTTACATATATATTATATGCAATAAAAAGGAAAATAGCAATGGAATTTCCACATTTCCTTACTGACTAATCGTAAAGGTAATGCTCTTATTCAGATCAACCGAATAATGAGTTCCTTCATAATAAAAAGCAAATTTGGAGATGGTGTATTTCACCGTCTGTCCTGCGTAGCTGATCATCTTGGAGTTCTTATAAACAGTCTGTTCCGTTGATTCGTTAAGCAGGTTCGTTGTGTAATAAATCATGCCGCCGGATAAACTGTGGTTGACAACAGTGTTACCAACCTTTACTTCCATGCAGTCTAACAGACGTGTGAACAAGTCATCTGTTGCATTTACTGAATAAGTGCTGTTTTTAATCGTAACGCTGTATGCGATAACAGAAGTCTCAACCTCAAAGCCGGCTTTGGCAACAGCAGATCCGATATTCACAACTACGGTATATTTACCATCGGCTAATTCCAATTGATTTGCATTAATCACATCGCCATCGTTATTGCCATCCAGGTTGATAGCGGTAGGTGGCAATACGGTAGTGCCATCAGAGGCTAAGATAGAATATGTATTTTTGCTGCTGGTAAGCTCTTCTATTTTTAAACCGAGACTGTCGGCAGAGTATACACGTAACGTTGTGAAACAGTCGTTTTCAGAATTCGGGTTTAATGTTGTATGATCAAGAAAAGCGAGATAACCTGCTATCGTACCAGGATTTGAAACCGTAAACACGACCTTGGTAGTCAGCCCTGCATAGGTGACTGCAATCGTACTGGTACCGGCTGCGTAAGGTTTAAAACGTACTATAATGGAAGAGTCATTGCTGTAGCTGTCCATGATAGAAGTAGCAGAGGATGATATTCTGCGAACCGCACCGCTTGCTGTTTCTACACTGACGATATTGGCTGTCCCATCGACCACCTTAGCAGTTGCTGTAGCATTGGTACCGGGTGCTACAGGACTTTGGTTCTGATCGAGCAGTGTAAATTTGATATCAACATATTCATTGATATCAGCACTGTTAGATAATGTCACTGCCGACTGGCTTGCAGTCAGGGAAGAGACGATACGGCTGTCTACAATCGATACCTTACAGGTTTCGGTTAAGCTGCCTGATTTCACCGTCAAGGTAACTGTTCCTGTCTGATGTGGCGTTAATACACCGGTCTTGGAGTCAACGGATAACGTGTTGGCATCGGAAGAGGTAATGGTGTAGTCAACGGATTCCGTATAGGTATTGACAGTGCCGCCGATGCTGTTGCCAAATTTGAAATGGATGCGGTATCCTGTTTCACTCAAAGCGACGGAGTGAACCGGCTGATTCCAATCGATGATACCGTTAGCAGACGTAATGGACCATGCTTCCATAGAAGTAATGGTTGGATTCTCTGCAGTAATCGTTGCACGGTTACTCTTGATGCTGGTCTCTCCTGTCGTATAAGTCATGACAACAGTAGTGGAATCACCGGCAACCGGCAGCTGAATCTGACCGTTTCCGTCAATATTGACACCGGAGTTCGAAAAACTATACTGGAATACATTAAAAGGATAATTCTCAGAAACATCGATGCCATTGTCATCCATTGCCTGATAACGGAACGTGGTTGTCGTAGCCGGCACTAACAACTGATCCGGAATGACGATGGATGTCATATCCCCAATGATGGAGGAAAATTCCTGTGAAGTATCGAATTCCGGAATGGAAGCCGTGTATGAAACATTGCTCTTAAACTGAGAACCCATAGTAACGATGACACGTTTTCCGTCATTTTCTGTTGTCACATTCTTTATCGTCAAAATGTTTCCGTTCGAAACTCGCTGAATCTGAATGTCATCAGCAGTCAGATTCGGAATCGCATAATTCATATCCAGAGTTACCTTGTTGGTAGCAGTCAGTTTTGCTTCCATAACAAAAGGAACGTTCACGGTAATAATCTGGCTGGATGCGGTAAATACCCCTTGTTTCTTGTTTGCCGCACTTGTTGCCGTTCGTGCCTGTATGTTAAAAGAACCGGGCTGGGTAGTCGAAACAACGCCGTTTTTGACGGTAGCGCCGGCTGTATTCTCGGTTAAGAACCAGTATACTTTATCGGAGGTCGCTCCTCCGGAAGCGGTTGTTGCTTTATAGGTATAAGTATGAGCATTTTCCCCTACCGTGATGGTTTGTCCAGCCTTAACCTTTGTCAGTTTAAGAGAGGTTGCAGATTCTTTCACCGATACGGTTGCAGTTAACGTTTTTACTGTTTTCTTATTAGGATAAGTAACTGTGCATGTAATCGTTGCTTTTCCTACCTTCAGACCTTTTACCTTACCGGCAGAAGTAACAGAAACCACTTTCTTTTTGGAAGATTTCCAGGTGTAGGTAGAACCCGCCTTTGCATTGGATACTTTGAATGTATAGGTCTTTCCAAGCTTCAGATTCTTTGATGTGGTATTCAGCTTTGGTGCTACGGCAGATGCTTCCAGTCCGGTTACCGGAAAAGAACCCAGTACCAAAGCACCGGTCAGAGCACAAGCCAAATATTTTTGTATTTTGTGCATAACTATTCCTCGCTTTCGTTTGCATTTTCTATCCATCTTATTATAGTTGATTTTGGACAAAGTGTAAACTCATATTCGTGAATATCACTTATTTTTCACATTCAATCGCACTTCGAATGTAAACTAGATGATTGAAACTTGGTTGACAATCAAAAAGGAGCATGTTATATTCTTTCATATCCCGATGCCTGCGAGGGCTGGTATCGTATTGACGTAGAATAGGGAGGTAATGATTGATGTCAACATCAGTGTTCACAAAAAACAAAATATTAGATATGGCTTACATAGCATTATTTGCCGTGCTTATCGCAGTATGTTCCTGGATTTCCATTCCGGCGACCGTACCATTTACGCTACAGACTTTTGGTGTCTTTGTAACAGTGGGGTTGCTAGGCGGAAAAAGAGGCAGTCTGTCTGTTCTGCTATACCTATTGCTTGGTGCGATCGGAATTCCGGTTTTTTCCGGATTTACCGGCGGTATTGGAATTATTCTGGGCAGTACCGGCGGTTACATTATCGGTTTTCTTCTTTCTGCACTGCTTATGTGGGGGATGGAAAAGCTGCTTGGAAGAAAAACATGGACACTGGCTCTTTCCATGATACTTGCCCTTCTGGTTTGCTATGCCTTTGGAACCATCTGGTTCATGGCAGTTTATGCCAAAAACACCGGTGCAGTAGGGCTGTGGACAGCACTGGGATGGTGTGTGTTCCCATTTATCATTCCCGATATGGTCAAAATCGCACTTGCGTTGCTGATTTCGAGAAGACTTTCAGCAGTTATCAAAACAGAATGAGGATATCTACATGAACGAATATCAATATAAAATCAGGGCGCATCATGGGATGTGCCTCGCTTTTTTTCAGGGAAAAGGGTACAATAATGAATTTAGCAGACACATGAGAACTATGAAAGACAGACTGGAGGAGAACCCGCTGGTCTCTGTTACGGCACGTGCAGATGTAATCTGTGAGAAGTGCCCCAATCACAGCAAGGGAGTATGCCTTGAGGCTGAACGGTATGACCGGCAGGTCTTACGGCAGTGTGGTCTGTCAGAAGGGGACGTTCTGAGCTTCTTGGAGTTTGAGAAACTGGTATATGAACGGATACTCTTTCCCGGCAGGAGAGAAGCAATATGCGGAAATTGCCGGTGGAGTGCTCTGTGTCATATGAAATGAGGAAAACGGCATATCACGCGTTAGGAGGAACCATGACAACGAAGGAAAAATTATTAGAACTGTTTGAGTCAAAGAAAGGAATCTATTTCTCGGGGGAAGAGCTCGCGAAGACCCTGAGTGTATCTCGAACTGCTGTCTGGAAAGCGGTTACGAATCTCAGGAATGACGGATATGTGATTGACGCTGTAACAAACAAGGGCTATTGTCTGGCATCACAGACAGATATTCTGTCCTCCCGTGGGATTTGGAAATATCTCAAACCGGAGTACAGAGACATGGAGATTGAGATTTTACCTACGGCTGCATCAACGAATGCGCTGGTTCGCGAGAAAGCCAACTGTGGGGCCCAGGAGGGCTGTGTGGTGATTGCAAAGGAACAAACGGCGGGACGCGGACGATACGGACGTACGTTTTTCTCCCCATCCGGGACAGGGGTGTATATGAGTATTTTGCTAAGACCTGTTTCGTATTCATCTCAACAGGCGACCAGAATTACCACGATGGCGGCAACTGCAATGTGTGAAGCAATTGAACAGCTTTCCGGTGAAACAGCACAGATCAAATGGGTGAATGATATTTATATGGAAGGGAAAAAGGTCTGCGGTATTCTGACAGAGGCCTCGTTTGACCTGGAAAGTGGAATGTTGGAATATGCCGTGCTGGGGGTCGGCTTTAACGTCTATCCGCCGGATGAAGGATTCCCACAGGAACTGGAAGCAGTCGCAGGTGCTATCTTTGACGACATACAGGATGACATGAAGAACCGGCTCGCTGCCACCTTCCTGAATCGCTTTATGGAGTATTATACATCAGAGGATGAAACAGCTTATATAGAGAAGTATCGGGACAAGAGTCTGGCTCTGGGAAAGCATATTATGATTACCACCCAAAATCAAACCCGGAGAGCCTATGTGTATGGGATGGATGAGGACTGCAGGCTGTTAGTAGAATATGAGGATGGAACGAAGGAAAGCCTGTCGTGCGGTGAGATTCAATTAGCCCTTTCGTTATAACGAAATAAGCTGTTATTATAGGTATATTTGCTTGTCATAATGAGGGCACTATAGTATAATAAAAATACTATCAAATGGTGTCGAAAGGGTGAAACTATGAGGAGAAAATGGATGGCATTTTTTCTGGTGGGAATGATGCTTTCAGAAAGTGCAATCGGTGTTCATGCAGCTTCCGATAATGGGAATACGGATACCGTGACGTCGTTGGAAACCTGTGATAGCAGCATTGCAACAGAGGACAGGGAATATGATTTATACCGGCTTGTGCCTGCACAAAATGACCCGGATGCCGGATATGTGGATATGGTGTGGGTGAACGAGGAGAATCAGGTTTTGCCGAAGGATGAAGAGCCTGTTTGGGCAGCTTCCGCTTCTCTGCGTAAAAGCAACATATCCATTCCGTCGCAGTACGACTTGCGGGATGAGAATCTGGTCACTTCTGTGAAGGATCAGGGATTAGAGGGCTCTTGTTGGGCCTTCGCCGGACTGGGCGCTGCGGAATCAAATATCTTAAAACAGGGTCTGGATCAGTATGAGGAATTGGATGAGGAGAATTTGGATTTTTCCGAGAAACATCTGGCTTATTTTGCAAAATCCAAAATTATGGATGAAACTCATCTTTCGTACGGAGACGGCAGGACGATTCTCTCGGGAGGTGACAGAGATTATCTTTCTATTGGAGGAAACTGGAGAGATGTTGCCTCAACACTGGGACGCTGGGCTGGGGCAGAGCTGGAAAGCAACGTGCCGTACAATCATCCGGATAATGGAGAACTGACAGAGTATCGCTCCTATGCACAGCTGAAATCTGCACAAACATACGATGCCGGTGAAAAAGACGCCATCAAGGCATGTATCATGGAACAGGGGGCGATGATGGCATCCTATTATACGGATGACCAGTATTATTCTTTTAATACTCAGAGCGGAGAGATTTCTTACTTTTCCGCAAAAGAAGATGTGGCAAACCATGCGATTCTGATTGCAGGCTGGGATGATGAGTATGCAGTTGAGAATTTCTCAGAAAAGCATCGGCCGAGTGAACCGGGGGCATGGCTGATACGCAACAGCTGGGGAGAAAACTGGGGTGTGCATGGAAATAAGAGCGATGGATATTTCTGGCTTTCCTATGAAGAACCAAGTTTGGACGAATTTGTTTCTGTTGTTATGCAACCGACGGATATCGTTGATAAGCAGTATGGATACGATGGTTATGGTTATGCCGCCTATTATGAACCGGATGAAAATGCCGGATACGTTGCAAATGTTTTTGCGGTGCAGAATCCGGAAGTGCTAAAACAGGTATCTACCTATACCCTGAACCGTAATACACAGTATGAACTGTTCATCTATCATGATACAACGGTAGAAAACATCTCGGATGTCAAACATCCGGTCACAGGAAACCTATTGTATCATGAAGAGGGAGCAATGGAACAGCCGGGATATCATACTATTGATTTGCGTGAGGATGTTGCCCTGCAGCAGGGTATCTTCTCTGTTGTATTTCGCTTTGAGAATCGGAATGCTCTTTACATTCCGGTGGAAGGAGAAACCGGTATACCGGAAAACAGTGCGTACCAGATCTGGGCGAACAGTTCACCGGGACAAAGCTACATATCCAATGCAGGAAGCGTATGGACGGATACAAATAGCTTGAAAGGCTTTAACAATCTTTGCATTAAGGCTTTTGTATCTACCGGTGAGATGCCACAGCAAACACTTCGTGAGAAGCTCTTGAACCATATTGAGGAAGCGGAGAAACTTCCACTGGAAGGTTATGTGAAGGGATATCGTGACCAAATTCAGTGGAAAATAGCGCAGGCAAGAGAGGTGTTGGCTGATGAAACGGCGGAGCATGATGCGCTGACCGGGGCTATCTCCGATATGATTACCCTTGTGATGCGGATTGAGGAGCATTATATTACGATTTCCACACCGGAAGAGCTCGTGGCATTGAAGGATGCGGTCAATGCCGGTAATACCTACGAAGGATATTATGTCGTGCTGGCCGAAGATCTGGATATGGAAGGGATTTTGTATGATTCTATCGGTAACCTCTATTCCAATTATGTGTTTGAGGGAACCTTTGACGGAGATGGGCATACAGTCCGTAATCTGTCACTGACACAAACCAGTGAGTTAAATGGGGAAACGGTTCTCTACTCCTATGTAGGCTTGTTTGGTCTGCTGGGTGAACATGCGGTCGTTCGCAATGTAGCAGTTGAAATAACAGCGTGCAATCTTTTAAATACGACAGAGGTTTCTTTTGCAGGTGGTCTTGCGGCCAGAACGAAGGCGGGCAGCCTGATAGAGAGAAGCGCCTGTACTGCTTTCATCGGCGGAGCTATGGTTTCCGGTGGGCTGGTTGGTGATTTGAATGGTACGATGCGTCATTGTTATTTCGCAGGTACTTTTACCTGGAGTGACACAGGATATGAAGAACCATATACTGCCATGCTGGTTCGCCAGGGCGAAGGTGTGATGGAACATTGCTTTGCAAAAGGAGAAGTGGATGTGCCGGAATCCGTTGCTATATCTGCAATCAAAACTGTCAATGACGGAACCTTACAGGATTGTTATTATCCGAAAGGGGAAACGGCTATCTTCGGTTATTCTGAATCTGAAGTGGAAGGTGCTGTTCCCGTACAGATGGAGGAATGGAGTGGTATGGAGCTGGCATATCGCCTGAATTGTACCACAGAAGGAGAAAATACAACGTATGAATCCATATGGACGCAGGGGGATGAACATCCGGTGTTTGCTACAGGGCGGAAGAAGGCAGTCTGCAAGGTTGTGATAGAGAATAATGACATGATTGTTCTGAACAATGAATATCAGCTGGAAGGAACTCCGTTAGAATATTCGATTCAGAAAGAAAACCCGGGTTATGTTGTAGCGTTTGCAGGAAAAGGATTAAAAACCAACCGAAACGGACAATATCTGGCAGGAGAGACTATGACCGGGGTATCTCCAATCTGGATAAAAGAAGGAGATACATCAGGAGATGATAAGGTTTCTGCTCTGGATGCGCTTTTAACAGTCAGGGTTGTGGACAGAACGGAGGAGCCGGACAGCTGTTATCTGGTTGCTGCAGCCAGAGATACCGGAAGGGAAGTCAGCCGGGAAGATGTGCAGTATCTGCTGGATTGTATCACCGGAAAATAAATGTTTCACAAAAGAAATGGGAAATTTTAAAAAAAGCAGTTGCAATATTAACAAAAGTATTTTATAATCTTCATGTATAGGAAACTATATCAATGAGTCAATGGGGAGTTGACAAAAAATTTAAAAGAAAGAGGTACAAATATGAGAAAATCAAAAACACTCAAAAAAATGATTGCTGGCGTATTAGTCGCAGCATTCGCAATGTCAATGGCAGTTGTTCCAGGTAAGGCAGCAACGCAATACTTCGAATTAACGAGCCCAACCGTAGCTAATGGTGAAGCAACTGTAGAGTTGAAGGCTACGTCTGCTAACACAGGATTTGGTGCTGCTATGTTTGAAATTACATATGACAGCACGAAATTAACTTACGACAGTTTTGAAAACAAGACAAGCGCATTAATTTCTGTTAATGGCGCAGCAGGAACCGGACTTATCAAGGTGGCAATGGCAAGTGCAACCAATATCGCAGGTGCATGCGACGTGTTAGCTATCAAGTTTAAATCCGTATCTGGTGCAACCGGTACAGCAGCAGTTCAGTTAAAAACAACAGAGTATTATTCAGTAGATGATACTACAACAGATAAGAAAGATGATGTAGTTGATGCGGACGGTACTGTTACTGTAGGAGATACATATAAATTAGGTGATGTTAATAAAGACGGCGGTATTAATGCAGTAGATGCTTCATTAGCTTTGCAGGCGTCCGTAAATAAGGTAACACTTGATGCTGAGCAAAAAACATTAGCTGATGCTAATAAAGACGGTAGTGTTAATGCAGTAGATGCTTCATTGATTTTGCAGGCATCTGTAAATAAGATAACATTAAGCTAATTGAACTACTAAAGTAAAAAAAGAAGTGCTAGTGTTAGCACTTCTTTTTTAGAGATAACTAGTGGAGGATGTCTTATGATGAAAAGAAAAATACTATCTGTGATTACATCGATTGCTTTGGTTGTAGCTTCCATATGTTGTAGTGCTTCGGCAGCTGTTCTTCCTGTATTAACGGTATCAAGCAGTGCAGTAGTGGCGGGTGAAAAAACAACGATAGAATTGTCAGTGGATAAAGTGTCGAATCTTATTGCTGCAGATTTGTGGGTTACATTTGATTCAGATAAATTAGAATATGTTAGTTCTGATGTGAATGGTAATATTACCAAGTTGGGTTACTTGAATGACACATCTACAAAAACATATACGAACGAGAATGGGTGTTTGAAGTTTGCTATGGCTCATTCCGAAGGTCAGACTGTAAAGGGTGAGATTATTAATGTGACTTTTAAAGCGAAACAGGGAACTTCTGGTAAAGTCGATGTTCGGTGTGTGGTGCATAGTTTTGCATCTGCAGAAGGTAATATTCCATATACTGTGAATTATGGTACTATTACCATCAAAGGTAAGTCTACTGATTCAAATAACAGTCAGGATGGTTCCTCTACAGTAACAAAGCCATCTGATAATAATACAACACCTGCTCAAGCAACGGATAAAGTATTTAACGTGAAACCGAAAAGCAAGAAGCTGAAAGTCGGCGAAACAGTGAAGCTGAAAGCAACAGTAAAGGGATATAAAGGCAAAGTGAAGTTTGTATCCGGTAATGCGAAAGTTGCGAAAGTAAATAAAACCACAGGTAAAGTGACGGCGAAGAAAGTCGGTAAAGCGGTGGTTAAGTGTAAGCTGGGCAAGAAAGTTCGGGAAGTTACAATTCGCGTAATAAAATAATGGAATAGCAATGAAGAGAATGGTATGTTGAGTGATAATGTACCATTCTTTTTTTGTGAACATATTGTGAAAAATGCACATTTTCAGAGGAAATAGACACCGAACTTGTTGAAAAAGTGTACAAAATATAGTATATTGTGAGAGAAGTGTTATGACAATCATATAAAAAGGGAGGAAGTAATATGCGAGTAATAACATTAAGCAAGAAGCTTCTTGCAGGGATGTTATCAGCAACGATGATTCTATCATCCTTTGCTATGATCCCGGCAAAAGCGGCAACAACACAAAAGACACAGACCATTACGTTGAAGTATGAGTCGAATAAATGGTCGAGTTCAAGTGTGGCGTACTACACGGAAGATGCTGGTGAGACTTATCAAAAGGCAGGAGTAAATGATGCCAAAATACGTTTTACTACATATTCTAATGACGAAGAGAAGACGAAAACAGATACAGATATTTTTCTGTATGATGTTTCTGAGGTAACAACAGAAGCGGATGAAGAGGCCGGTACAGCAGCATCAACGAAAAAGTGCTA